>JANJSW010000188.1 GCA_024711415.1 Thermomonas sp.
GGCACGATCACGGTGTTCTTCACCATCTGCGCCTTTACCAGGCCCAGCACCTCGGTGCGGAAGTCCTCGCGGCGGTCGGACCAGCGCAGGCCGCCGCGCGCCACCGGGCCGAAGCGCAGGTGGGTGCCTTCCACGCGCGGACCGCACACCCAGATTTCGCGGAACGGGCGCGGCTTCGGCAGGTCCGGCACCTTGGCGGTGTCGAACTTGAACGCCAGGTAGTCGGCCGGGCCGCCGTCCTTGCGCAGGCCATCCTTGTACTGGATGTAGTAGTTGGTGCGCAGGGTGGCGTCGATGACGCCGATGAAGCTGCGCAGGATGCGGTCCTCGTCGAGACTGGCGACGCGATCCAGCAGGCCCAGCAGCGCCTTGCGGGCGGCCCCGACCTGCGATTCGCGGTCACCCTCGCGCGACTTGACCAGCGCCTTCAGCACGGCCTGGGCGGCGGCATCGTCTGCGGCCAGCATGTTCAGCTGGGCGCCGAAGCGCGCCATGCCCTGCTTGATCTCGGCCGCGCTTTCCTTGCCTGTGGCCGGGTCGAAGCGGGCCTCGAACAGCTCCACCAGCAGCCGCGCCAGCAGCGGGTAGCGGACCAGGGTGGCTTCCATGTAGCTCTGCGAGAATGGCACGCCGGTCTGCAGCAGGTACTTGCAGTAGGCGCGCAGCATCGCGACCTGTTTCCACGACAGCCCGGCGGCCAGCACCAGCCGGTTGAAGCCGTCGTTTTCGGCATCGCCGCGCCAGATCCGCGCGAAGGCTTCCTCGAAGCCCTCGTCCAGCGCATCGACGTCCAGCTCCCCCTGCAGGGCTTCGACCTCGAAGTCCTGGATCCACGACAGCCGGCCTTCGAGCTCGACCTTGTAGGGGTGCTCGGTGATGACGCGCAGGCCCATGTTTTCCATCATCGGCAGCGCGTCAGACAGCGGGATGTCGCGCAACGGACGGTACAGCTTGAAGCGCAGGCTGCCGCGCTGCGAACGGCACAGCTGCAGGCGCAGGTCGTCGTCGCCGGTCAGCGCAGCCAGGTGCTCGACGTCGTCGGCCGCGGCTTCCGGGCTGACCTCCTCGATGTAGCCCGCCGGCAGTGCGTTGCCGAAGCGGGCGGCGAGCTTGAGCCCGGCCTCTTCGCCGTGGCGGGCCACCAGCCGCTCGCGCAGGTCGTCGCGCCAGTCGCGCACGATCTCCGCCAGCTTCGCTTCCAGCGCCGGCAGGTCGATTTCGGCGTTGGCGGCGTTGGCGCTGGGCCGCACGATGATGTGCAGCTGCGCCAGCGGCGAATCGCCGATCTGCACGTTGGTGTCCACGCGTTCGCCGCCCAGCGCCTCGCGCAGCATCGCTTCGATGCGGTGGCGCACCTGCGTGCTCATGCGGTCGCGCGGCACGTAGGCCAGCGCGGAGTAGTAGCGGCCGTAGCGGTCAGGGCGCACGAACAGCTTGCTGCGCACGCGCTCCTGCAGGCCCAGGATGCCCATGCAGGTGCGGAACAGTTCTTCCTCGCCGGCCTGGAACAGCTCGTCGCGCGGCAGGGTCTCGAGGATGTGGCGCAGGGCCTTGCCGCTGTGGCTGCTGGGATCCAGCCCGGACTTGTCCATCACGTAGTCGTGGCGCTCGCGCACCAGCGGGATGTCCCACGGACGGCGGGTGTAGGCGCTGGAGGTGTACAGGCCGACGAAACGCTGTTCGCTGACCGCGCGGCCCTTGGCATCGAAGCCCAGCACGCCGATGTAGTCCATGTAGCCGGGGCGGTGCACGGTGGCGCGCGCATTGGTCTTGGTCAGGATCAGCGCATCGACCGCGCCGGACTGCGGCAGCGCGTGCGCGGCCAGCGACTTCAGCGGACGCGCGCCGCTTTCCTCGCCGCGCAGCAGTCCCAGGCCGCTGCCGGGCACCGCGGACAGGATGTCTTCCTTGCCCTGCTTGCCGACCTTGTACTCGCGATAGCCGAAGAAGGTGAAATGGTTGTCGGCGGCCCAGCGCAGGAATTCCTGCGCCTCCTGGCGACCGGCCTCGCCCACCGGCAGTTTGCGGTTGGCCATGTCCTCGGCCACCTCGCGCATGCGGTCGCGCATCGGCTCCCAGTCGTTGACGATCGCGCGTACGTCGTCCAGCACCTGCACGATGCGCGCCTTCACTGCGGCCATCGCGGCCTGCGGCTGGCGGTCGATCTCCAGGTGCATCAGCGATTCGGCGGCGCCCTCGCCCACCCCGACCAGCTTGCCGGCCTTGTCGCGGTTCATGCGGATGACCGGGTGGCCCAGCACGTGCACGCCGATGCCGGCGTCGGCCAGCGCCATGGTCACGGAATCGACCAGGAACGGCATGTCGTCGTTGACGATCTGCACCAGGGTATGGATGGAGTCGGCCGGATTGCTCAGGCGCACGCTGGCCTTGCCGCGCTTGCGGGTGCGCGCGAACTCCAGCATGTCGGCGGCCAGTTCGGCCCAGCCGGCCGCGTTGCGGCTGGCGATCTCGTCGGCATCCATGCGCCGGTAGAAGGCCGCGGCGAACGCCTGCGCCTCGGCCAGGCCGGCCTTGCCCACGCGCTTGGCCAGCGCATCGAGGATGGGTTTGAGGTCGACGCTGGTACCGGTTTCGACTGACTTCTTCATCTGCTTCACAGCCTCCAAAGGGAAACGGCCGCGCAGGGGGCGCGGCCGTCTTGGTGTCGTTGTTGTTTATCGCAGGCCGGTTTCGCCGCGGGCGATGACCAACCGCTGGATCTCGCTGGTGCCTTCGTAGATTTCGGTGATCTTGGCGTCGCGGAAGAAACGCTCGATCGGCATTTCCTTGGAATAGCCCATGCCGCCATGGATCTGCAGCGCCTGGTGGGTGATCCACATGGCGGCTTCCGACGCGGTCAGCTTGGCCACCGACGCCTCGGTGGTGAAGCGCTGGCCCTGGCCCTTCAGCCATGCAGCGCGCAGGGTCAGCAGCAGCGCCGCGTCCAGCTTGCACTTCATGTCGGCGATCTTGGCCTGGGTCATCTGGAACGTGCCGATCGGCTGGCCGAACGCCTTGCGCTCCTTCACGTATTCCAGCGTCGCTTCATAGGCCGCGCGGGCCAGGCCGATGGCCTGGCTGGCGATGCCGATGCGGCCGGCGTCCAGCACGCCCATGGCGATCTTGAAGCCCTGCCCTTCCTCGCCCAGCACCTCGTCGGCGCGGACCACGTAGTCGGTGAACTCGATCTCGCAGGTGGCCGAGGCGCGGATGCCCAGCTTGGGTTCGGTCTTGCCGCGATGGAAACCTTCGCGGGTGGTGTCGATCATGAACGCGGTGATGCCGCGCGCGCCCTTTTCCGGCGCGGTCATGGCGAACAGCACGATGTACTTGGCGACCGGGCCGGAGGTGATCCAGCTCTTCTTGCCGTTGACCACGTAGCTGCCGTCGTCCTGCTTCACGGCGCGGCAGCGCATCGCGGTGGCGTCGGAACCGGACTGCGGCTCGGTCAGCGCGAACGCGCCGATCTCGCGACCCTCGGCGATCTCGCGCACGTACTTCTGCTTCTGCGCCTCGGTGCCGAAGGTCAGGATGCCGTTGCAGAACAGCGAGTTGTTCACCGACATGATGGTGCTGTGCGCGGCGTCGGCCGCGGCGATCTCGACCATCGCCAGCACGTAGGCCACCGGGTCCATGCCGGCACCGCCGTACTCCGCGGGGACCTCGATGCCCATCAGGCCGTTTTCGCCCAGGGCGCGGATGTTCTCGAGCGGGAACTCGCCGCTGCGGTCGTGGTGCTCTGCGCTGGGGGCGATCTTCTCGCGGGCGATGCGTCGCGCCACGTCCTGCAGCATCAGCTGTTCGTCGCTGAATCCGAAATCCACAACCGCCCCTTAGCGTCATTCGAAGATCCGCCATTGTATCCCTGCGGCGTCCAGAACCGTAGCGGCCGCAGGCCGGGCCTGCGCTTTGCCGGCGCGCGTGTTCGAAATGCCCACACAGCCCGCGTACACTGCGTTTTCCACGCAGCCGCGACGACGGAACGCAACATCGGCCGGCGGCCATTGTTGCCGTATGCGCGCGGCTTGACCGCAAAGCGACATCGCGAGAAACTTATCTCTGAATCGCGATGGAAAGATATATATGGATCTGGAAGGTTGGTCCGCGCACCTGAAGGTGTTTGCCGACGCCACCCGCGTGCGCCTGCTGGCGCTGCTGGAAGGCGAGGAACTCACGGTGGCCGAACTGTCGGCGATCACCCAGCTGGCGCAGCCGCGGGTGTCCACCCACCTGGCCAAGCTCAAGGAAGCCGGGCTGGTACGCGACCGCCGCGCCGGGGTGTCGGCCTACTACCGCTTCGATGACGCCGCGATCGAACCGGCGCAGCGGATGCTGTGGCAGTCCATCCGCACCGGCAGCGACGACCCGCTGCTGCGCCAGGACGCCGAGCGCGTGCCTGCCGTGCTGGCGATGCGCGCCGCCGACCAGAACTGGGCCGACAGCGTGGCCGGCGACATGGAGCGCCACTACTCCCCGGGCCGTACCTGGGAGGCGCTGGCGCGTACCGCGCTGCCGCTGCTTTGGCCGGGCGACGTGCTGGACATCGCCTCCGGCGACGGCGTGCTGGCGGAACTGCTTTCCCCGCACGCCGACCGCTACGTCTGCATCGACTCCAGCCAGCGCGTGGTGGCCGCGGCCAGCGAGCGCCTGCGCCGCTTCGAGAACGTGGAGGTGCGCGAGGGCGACATGCACGCGCTGCCGTTCGCCGACGCCAGCTTCGACCTGGTGGTGCTGATGCACGCGCTGACCTACGCCGCGCGCCCGGCGCAGGCGGTGGCCGAAGCGGCACGCGTGCTCAAGCCCGGCGGGCGCCTGTTGCTGTCCAGCCTGGCCCGCCACGAGCACCGCAGCGTGGTGGAAGCCTATGGCCACGTGAACCTGGGTTTCACCGGCAAGGAGCTGCGCAAGTTCGCCGAAAAGGCCGGCCTGGACATCGCCAACTGCGACACCGTCACCCGCGAGCGCCGCCCGCCGCATTTCGAAGTGATCTCGCTGACCGGCGTGAAGCCGTGACCCACGATGTACCGTCATTCCCGCCGCAGCGGGCGTGACGCGCAGGAGCAACGCATGAGCACCCTCCCCTGGAAGAACCCCGCCCGCGCCGAAGCGCTGCAGGCCGCGCTGGCGCGGCGCATCCTGATCATCGATGGCGCCATGGGCACCATGATCCAGCGCCACGAGCTGCAGGAAGCCGACTATCGCGGCGAACGCTTCGCCAGCGGCTATGACGCCCTGTTCGCGGCGAGCGGCCATGCCCACGGCCCCGGCTGCGGCTGCGAAGGCCATGACCAGCGCGGCAACAACGACCTGCTGTCCCTGACCCGCCCCGACATCATCCGCGGCATCCATCGCCAGTACCTCGAAGCCGGCGCGGACCTGGTCGAGACCAATACCTTCAACTCCACCAGCATCTCGCTGGCCGACTACCGCCTGCAGCACCTGGTGCGCGAACTCAACCGCGAAGGCGCGCGCCTGGCCCGCGCCGAGTGCGATGCCATCGAGGCGACAGATCCGTCGCAGCCGCGCTTCGTGATCGGCGTGCTGGGTCCGACCAGCCGCACCGCCTCGCTATCGCCGGACGTGAACCGCCCCGGCTTCCGCGCGATC
>JANJSW010000224.1 GCA_024711415.1 Thermomonas sp.
GCTTTCGCCGGTGATGACGCGCTTGCCGGCCGACAGCAGTTTGTCCATGAAGCCGCCGGCCTGGCCGCTGGCGGAACCGTCACCGAACACGGTGTCCATCTGCACCGCGCTGTCCTTGAACATCAGCGCGCCGGCTTCGGCAATGGCGGATTCGCCCGGATCAAGCTCGATCTCGACGAACTGCATTTCCTGGCCGTGGATCTTGAAGTCGATCTCGTCGCTGCGGCCCTTGCCGCCATTGCGCGGCGGCGGCGGCGGCGCCCCGGCCGCGCCGCCGGGCGCGGCGTCGTACAGCTCGGCGATGTTGCGCACCGGCAGCCAGTCGCCCATGCCTTCCTTCCACGCCAGCAGCGACGGATTGCGCGCGGCCTCGACGCGGGCGGCGTCGGCATCCATCGGGCCGAGGCGGCGGTTGGCGGACGGGTCGTGCAGGAACCACTGGCTCATGGTGCTTTCCTTGGCAGGGGGACAAGGTGCCAGTGTAAACGCGCCCATTTGCGGGACACACCGTCACGGTCCGGGCCGCGCCCGGCGGGGCCGCCACGGCGGATAATGGGCGCCCGTTTCCGCATACAACGACATGCCCGAACAACGCATCCTCCACGCCGGCCTGCGCGAACGCGTGACCAGTGCCGCCCAGGCCGCGGCGCTGATCCGGCCCGGCGAAACCGTCGCGATGAGCGGCTTCACCGGCTCCGGCTATCCGAAGGCGGTGCCGCAGGCGCTGGCCAGCCATATCGAGGCGGCGCATGCGCGCGGCGAGGCGTTCCGCATCAACCTGCTCACCGGCGCGTCCACCGCGCCCGAGCTGGACGGCGCGCTGGCGCAGGTGGACGGGCTGGCGATGCGGATGCCGTTCCAGAGCGACCCCAGTGCGCGCAGGCAGATCAATGCCGGCGCGCTGGACTACCTGGACATCCATCTCTCGCACGTGGCCCAGCACGTCTGGTTCGGCTTCTACAACCAGATCGACACCGCAGTGGTGGAAGTGGCGGCGATCCTGGAGGACGGCGCGCTGGTCCCCACCACCTCGGTGGGCAACAACAAGACCTGGCTGGACCTGGCGCAGCGGGTCATCATCGAGGTCAACCAGTGGCAGCCGGTCGAGCTGCTGGGCATGCACGACATCTACTACGGCACCGCGCTGCCGCCGCACCGCCGGCCGATCCCGATGGTGCGCGGCGACGAGCGCATCGGCCAGACCACGCTGCGCTGCGACCCGGACAAGATCGCCGCGGTGGTGCTGACCGACGCGCCCGACCGCAACAGCCCGTTCAATCCACCCGACGCTGACAGCCAGCGCATCGCCGGCCACCTGATCGAGTTCCTGAAGCACGAAGTGGCGCGCGGCCGCCTGCCGGCCAACCTGCTGCCGCTGCAGTCGGGCGTGGGCAACATCCCCAACGCGGTGCTGGCCGGCCTTGGCGCCAGCGGCCTGCGCGACCTCGAGGCCTACACCGAGGTGATCCAGGACGGCATGCTGGACCTGCTGAAATCGGGCGTGCTGCGCTACGCCTCTTGCACCGGTTTCGCGCTCAGCCCGGCGGCGAACGAGGAATTCCGCCGCAACCTCGATTTCTACCGCAGCCGCATCGTGATGCGCACGCAGGAGATCTCCAACCATCCGGAGATGGTGCGGCGGCTGGGCTGCATCGGCATGAACGGGATGATCGAGGCCGACCTGTACGGCAACATCAATTCCACCCACGTGATGGGCAGCAGCATCATGAACGGGATCGGCGGCTCCGGCGATTTCGCCCGCAACGGCTTCCTGTCGATCTTCCTCAGCGCCTCCACCGCCAAGAACGGCACGATCTCCTCGATCGTGCCGATGGTCAGCCACGTCGACCACACCGAGCACGACGTGGCGGTGATCGTCACCGAGCAGGGCCTGGCCGACCTGCGCGGGCTCTCGCCCAAGCAGCGCGCGCGCGAGGTGATCGCGCATTGCGCGCACCCCGATTACCGCGACGCGCTGCAGGACTATTTCGACCGCGCCTGCCGCGACAGCTTCGGCAAGCACACGCCGCACCTGCTGCCCGAGGCACTGTCGTGGCACCAGCGCTGGCTGGACACCGGGACGATGCAGGCCGGCTGAGCCGGCGCCGTCAGGCCTCGCAGCGGGCCAGCGCGGCGTCGATGTGCGCGGCCTCGCGCAGGGTGCCGAATGTCGCCGCGTGCGGCGCGCCCAACCGGCTGGCGAACAAGGCCCGTGCCAGCGGGTGGTTGGCGCGCAGCAGGGTGGCGCCCTGCAGCAGCAGCGCCAGCCGTTCGACGAAGCCGCGTGCGCCGGTTTCGTCGCAGCCTGCGTCCAGCAGGGCGAGGCCGGCCTCCAGCGCCGCATCGAAGTGCACGTCGAGGCCCGCCGCCGCCTGCCATTCGCTGCGCAGCGCGGCGCCGGTGTCGGGGTCGCGCGCCAGCGCGCGCAGCACGTCCAGGCACTGGATGTTGCCGCAGCCTTCCCAGATCGAATTCAGCGGCGCCTGCCGGACCAGCCGCGGCAGCAGCGTCTCCTCGATGTAGCCGAGCCCGCCCCGGCATTCCTGCGCCTCGGTGGCGAACACCGGCGCGCGCTTGCAGATCCAGTACTTGCCGATGGCGGTGGCGATCCGCGCCAGCGCCGCTTCCCGTGCGTCCTGCGGCGCACGGTCGACCGCGCCGGCCACCCGCAGCGCCAGCGCGGTGGCGGCTTCCGACTCCAGCACCAGGTCGGCCAGCACGTTGCGCATCAGCGGCTGGTCGAGCAGGCGCCTGCCGAAGGCGTGGCGATGGCGCGCGTGGTGCAGCGCCTGCCGCAGCGCCATCCGCATCAGCCCGGCCGAGCCCAGCATGCAGTCCAGCCGGGTCAGCATCACCATCTCCAGGATGGTGGCCACGCCGCGGCCTTCGTCGCCGACGCGGAACGCCCAGGCATCGTCGAACTCCACCTCGCTGGACGCATTCGACCAGTCGCCCAGCTTGTCCTTCAGCCGCATCAGCCGCAGTGCGTTCCGGCTGCCGTCCGGGCGCCAGCGCGGCAGCAGGAAGCAGCTCAACCCGCCCGGCGCCTGCGCCAGCACCAGGAAGGCGTCCGACATCGGCGCGGAGAAGAACCACTTGTGGCCGACCAGCGCGTATTCGCCGTCCGCACCCAGCGGCGTTGCGCGGGTGGTGTTGGCGCGCACGTCGCTGCCGCCCTGCTTCTCGGTCATG
>JANJSW010000243.1 GCA_024711415.1 Thermomonas sp.
ATTTCCGAACAGACCAACATCCTGGCGCTGAACGC
This sequence comes from Thermomonas sp., assembly GCA_024711415.1. Lineage (GTDB taxonomy): Bacteria > Pseudomonadota > Gammaproteobacteria > Xanthomonadales > Xanthomonadaceae > Thermomonas. The sequence continues at coordinate 36 of JANJSW010000243.1, forward strand.
GGCCATCCAGGCGGCTTCGGCGGGTGAAGCGGGCCGCGGCTTCGCGGTGGTGGCGGACGAAGTGCAGCGACTCGCGGAACGCAGCTCCAGCGCGACCAAGCGCATCGAATCGCTGGTCCAGACCATTCAGGCGGATACCAACGAAGCGGTGTCCTCGATGGAACAGACGACCTCGGAAGTGGTTGCCGGTGCGCGCCTCGCCGAGGACGCGGGTACCGCGCTGGGCGAGATCGAAAAGGTGTCGTCCGACCTGTCGGGACTGATTGAGGGCATCTCGGTGGCGGCGCAGGAGCAGTCCAACGCGGCCACCAACATCACCCAGGCCATGAACACCATCCAGTCGATCACCGCGCAGACCTCGCAGGGCGCCAGCCAGACCGCCGAATCCATCGGCAACCTGGCCCAGCTCGCCGCCGACCTGCGTCGTTCGGTCGCCGACTTCAAGCTGCCCGCCTGACGCCGGCCGGAACACAGGGATCGGGATGAACAACACCCTCCAGGCCAGCCCCGCATCGCCGGGCCGTGACGGAGCCGCGCCATGACCACGGCGTTGCGGGATGCCATCGACCACACCGCGCTCGGCTGGGTGAAGCCGGAAATCGACGAGACCCTGCGCCAGGCGCGGATCGAGCTCGAAGGCTTCGCCGAGAATCCCGGCGATCCGCTGCCCATGGAGACCTGCATGGGCCACCTGCACCAGGTGCAGGGCACCCTGCAGATGCTGGAGCTGCAGGCGCCGGCGATGGTGGCCGGCGAAATGGAGCAGTTGGCGGACGCGCTGCGCGCGGACGTCACCGCCGATCGCGACGAGGCGCTGGCGGTGCTGATGCGCGGCATGGTGCAGCTGCCCGATTATCTGGAGCGCCTGCAGGGCGGCCACCGGGATATCCCGATCGTGCTGCTGCCGCTGATCAACGAACTGCGCGCCGCGCGGGGCGTTCCCGCGCTGGGGCAGGAAGCGCTGCCGCGGCTGCTGGACGCGCCGACCGAGGCCGAGCTGGAACACGCGCGCGGCAGCCTGGCAGGGCGCAACCGCGCGCTGCTGGACACCGTGTCCACCGCGATCAAGGAAGACCTGCTGAAGGTCAAGGACGCGCTCGACCTGCACCTGCGCGGCAGCCGCGACAACGTGCAGGAACTGCAGGCGCAGGCCGAGGCGCTGAACCGGATCGGCGACACCCTGGGCATGCTGGGGCTGGACAGCGCCCGCAGCGTGGTGCAGGAACAGCGCCGGATCGTCCACGACATCGCCAGCGGCGTGCGGCCGCCGGCCGAGAACGACCTGCTGGAAGTCGCGGGCGCACTGCTCTACATCGACCATTCGCTGGACGACCAGGTCGCCCAGCTCGGCAGCGGCGGCGCCGAGGGCGACGCCGGCGGCTTGCTGGCGCAGGAATCGCGCAAGGTCATGGGCGCGCTGACCCGCGCCGCGGTGACCAACTTCGCCGAAGTGCGCAACGCCTTCGTGGCTTTCGTCGAAACCGACTGGAGTCATTCCGCGCTGGAATCCGTACCCCGCCTGCTGGCCGAGGTGGCCGGGGCGATGCGGATGCTGGAGCGTCCGGAACCCGCCGACTACCTGGAAGCGCTGCGCCGCTACAGCCAGGTCGAGCTGATCGAGCGCGCGCAGGTACCCGGCGTCCGCCAACTCGACACGCTGGCGGATGCGTTGTCCAGCATGGAGTATTTCCTCGAAACCCTGCACGACCCGCACGGCCAGCGCCAGGACCTGCTGGACAAGACCCGTGCCAGCCTGGAGGCGCTGCGCTACTGGCCGCTGCCAGAGCTTGCGCCCGTGGACGACAAGGCGCCGGTCGACGTGCCGGCGTCGGTCGAGCCGGTCGCCGAATCGATGTCGGAGGCCGCCGCGGACGAAGCAGCGGTCGGGGCGCAGGACGAAGTGGTTGCCGAGGAAGAGCCGGTGGCCGCGCCCGCCGAAGTGGCGGTGAGCGTCGCCCCGGCTGCGGTGGCGATGGCGGCCGGCTTCGAGTCGGCCGGCGACGAGATCGACGACGAGATTCGCGAGATCTTCCTCGAGGAATTCGAGGACGAGATCAACAATCTCGACGGCCTGCTGCCGGCCTGGAAGCTGACGCCGGACGATGCCGACACGCTGCGCCCGATCCGCCGCGTGTTCCACACCCTGAAGGGCAGCGGCCGGCTGGTCGGCGCCAAGGTGCTGGGCGAATTCGCCTGGCACGTTGAAAACATGCTCAACCGCGTGCTGGACGGCTCGCGTCCGGCCAGCCATGCGGTGGTCGCGTACGTGAGCCAGGCCCGCGGCGTGCTGCCGCAGCTGCATGCCGCGCTGCGAGGCGACGGCGCGGTCACTACCGACATCCCGGCGATGGAAGCCATCGCCGATCGCCTGGCCGCGGGCGAAGACGTCCTGATGTCGGCGCCGCCGGTCGTGCAGGCCGGGCCCGCGGCACCGGCGCAGGCCGGGGCGGCGGACGAGCCGGCTACCGCGGACACGCGGGTGGTTGCGGTCGATCCGGTGCTGCTGGAGATCCTCGGTACGGAGGTCGGCGGTCATCTGGAAACCGTCGATGCCTGGCTGGCACGGGCGCGCACCGGCGATGCCGCTGCCAGCGACGCGCTGGTGCGGGCGATCCACACCCTCAACGGCGCCTTCGCGATGACCGAGGTGCCGTCGGTCACCGCCTTCACCGCGCCCGCCGAGGGCTACGTGAAGCGCCTGCTGGCGGCCCACGCGGTCGCCGGTGCCGAAGGCGTTGCGGCGCTGGGCGCCGTGGCCGAAGCGGTGCGCGCCTCCACCCGCGCGCTGCAGGAAAGCCCGACCCAGGTGCCCATGTTCGCCGCGTTGGCGGAGCGGATGGCGGCACTGCGCGACGCGTTGCCCGAAGCCAATCTGCCCTTCGTCGAAACCGGGTCGGCCGCCGATGGCGATGCCGATGCCGGGGCGCAGGCACGGCAGGCCGAAGCCGAACGTCTGGCCGCGGAAGAAGCCGCGCGCCAGGAAGCCGAACGCATTGCCGCGGCGGAAGCCGAAGCCGCGCGTTTGGCGGCCGAACAGGCCGAAGCCGAGCGTCTGGCAGCGGAAGAAGCGGCGCGCCAGGAGGCGGAACGCTATGCCGCGGCGGAAGCCGAAGCCGCGCGTCTGGCGGCCGAGCAGGCCGAAGCCGAGCGTCTGGCTGCGGAAGAAGCGGCGCGCCGGGAAGCCGAACGCGCTGTCGCGGAGGAAAACGCCCGCACCGAAGTCGAACGCATCGCAGCGGCGGAAGCGGCGCGAGTCGCGGCCGAACAGGCGGAGGCCGAGCGCCTGGCGGTGGAAGAAGCTGCGCGCCAGGAAGCTGAACGCCAGGCGGCCGAGGAGGCCGCGCGTCTCGAAGGCGAGCGGATCGCCGCGGAAGCAGCCGAGGCTGCGCGGGTCGCGGCCGAGCAGGCCGAAGCCGAGCGTCTGGCTGCGGAAGAAGCGGCGCGCCAGGAGGCCGAACGCATTGCCGCGGCGGAAGCCGAAGCCGCGCGTCTGGCGGCCGAGCAGGCCGAAGCCGAGCGCCTCGCGGCGGAAGAAGCGGCACGCGAGGAAGCCGAGCGCATCGCCGCGGAAGAGGCGGCCCGGCGCGAGGCCGAGCGCATCGAAGCAGAACGCATTGCCGCCGCACGCGCGGAGGCCGAGCGTCTGGAGGCCGAACGTGCCGCCGCGCGCCGCGCGGAGGCCGAGCGCGCGGAAGCCGAACGCCGCGCTGCCGACGTTGCCGCTGCCGCCTGGGCGCGCGAGCAGGCGGCGCTGGCCGCGCTGCAGGCGACCTCGGGCGCGAGCGAAGACCCGGACCAGGCGCTGGACACCAGCGAACTGGACCTGGAACTGGTCGACATCTTCGTCGAAGAGGCCGGCGACCTGCTCGACCACTCCGACGGCCTGCTGGCCAAACTGCGCGAGACGCCGGACGACAACGAGCTGGTGGTGGGCCTGCAGCGCGACCTGCATACGCTCAAGGGCGGTGCGCGCATGGCCGGCATGATGCCGGCCGGCGAACTGGGCCACGCCATGGAGTCGCTGCTGGAAGCGGTGGCGGCGCAGAAGATCGACTTCGGCACGGACGGCGTGCCGCTGCTGGAGCGCGGTTTCGATCGCCTGCACGGGATGATCACCCGCATTGCCGCGCGCCGCGCGGTGGGCATGCCCGAAGCGCTGATCGAGGAGTTCAACGCGCGCGCGGAGCAGCGCCCGGCCGTGGCGGCGGTTGCGCCCGCGGATGGCGCGAAGCCGGCGTCGATCGCGCAGCCCTCCGGGAAAGCCGAACTCAAGCCGCTGTCGGCGCCGCTCGGGCAGGAGGGCTTCGGCGAGGACGAAGAGGTCGGCGTGCGCGCGCCGCAGGAACAGGTGCGCATCCGCGCCGACCTGCTCGACCGGCTGGTGAACTACGCCGGCGAAGTCGCCATCTACCGTGCCCGCCTGGAACAGCAGCTGGCCGCGTTCCGCAGCACCGCGGCTGAAATGGAGCAGACCAACCTGCGCCTGCGCGACCAGCTGCGCCGCCTGGATTCGGAAACCGAAGCGCAGATCATCGCCCGCTTCCAGCGCGAGCACGACACCGGCAACGAAGCCTTCGACCCGCTCGAGCTCGACCGCTTCAGTACCCTGCAGCAGCTCTCGCGTGCGCTGGCCGAATCGGCGGCCGACCTGCAGAGCCTGCACGGGTCGATGGAAGACCTGACCCGCCAGTACGAAACCCTGCTCACCCAGCAGTCGCGGGTCAGCTCGGAGCTGCAGGAAGGCCTCATGCGCACGCGCATGCTGCCGTTCGATTCGCTGGTGCCGCGGCTGCGCCGGGTCATCCGCCAGGCCGCCGCCGAAACCGGCAAGCAGGCGCAACTCAAGCTGGACGGCGCGCAGGGCGAACTCGACCGCAACGTGCTAGAGCGCATGACCGCGCCGCTGGAGCACATGCTGCGCAATGCCATCGCGCATGGCCTGGAAGCGCCTGAGGCGCGCCGCGCCACCGGCAAACCGGAGGAAGGCAGCATCCGGGTGGCGGTGCGCCGCGAAGGTTCGGAAGTGGTCCTGCAGATCTCCGACGACGGCGCCGGCCTCAATCGCGCGGCGATCCGCGCGCGCGGCGTCGAGCGCGGGCTGGTTGCCGCGGACGCGCAGCTGACCGACGTCGAACTCGACCAGCTGATCATGCAGCCCGGCTTCTCCACCGCCGAAACCGTCAGCCGCCTGGCTGGCCGCGGCGTGGGCATGGACGTGGTCGCCAGCGAGGTCCGCCAGCTGGGCGGCACCATCGACATTGCCTCGCAGCCCGGCGTCGGCACGGTGTTCACCCTGCGCCTGCCGCAGACGCTGGCGGTCACCCAGGCGGTGTTCGTCAAGATCGGCGAGACCGAATACGCGGTGCCGATCGCGTCGGTGCGCGGCGTCGGCCGCATCGCCCGCGAGGACCTGGCCAAGCAGGGCGGAAGCTACCGCTACGGCGGCGAGGACTACGTGCTGCACGATCTGGGCACGCTGGTCGGCGCCGCGCCGGCGCGCGCCGAAGGACATCTGCAGATGCCGCTGCTGCTGGTCGGCTCGGGCGAGCTGCGCGCGGCGGTGGCGATCGACCAGGTGCTGGGCAGCCGCGAAATCGTGGTCAAGACCGGTGGTCCGCAGCTGACCTCGGTGCCGGGCATCTTTGGCGCGACCATCATGGGCGATGGCCGCGTGGTGGTGATCCTGGACGTCGCGCCGCTGGTGCGCAGGCAGGCGGCGGCGACGCTGGCCGACGAGGCCGTCACCCACCTGCCTGGCACCCATCGCAAGGTGCCGCTGGTCATGGTGGTGGACGACTCGGTCACCATGCGCAAGGTCACCGGTCGCGTGCTGGAACGGCACAGCCTCGAGGTGGCGACCGCCAAGGACGGTCTGGACGCGTTGGAGCGAATGGCCGATTTCGTGCCGGACCTGATGTTGCTCGACATCGAGATGCCGCGCATGGATGGCTACGAGCTGGCCACCGCGATGAAGGCGGATCCGCGCCTGCGTGACGTGCCGATCGTGATGATCACCTCGCGTACCGGCGACAAGCACCGCCAGCGCGCCTTCGAGATCGGCGTCGAGCGTTACCTCGGCAAGCCGTACCAGGAAGTCGAGCTGATGCGTAACGTGTTCGAGCTGTTGGGGCTGGAGCACGCGGGCGCCGGTACCGCGCAATGAGCGCGCGCCGCGTGCTGGTGCTGGCGCGCACCGGTCAGCAGCACGTTGTTGGCGGGCTTGCCTTCAACGAACTGCTGGGTGTTGCGCTGGATCTTTTCTTTCTGCTGATCGATCTCCTTGAGATCGTACAGCTGCATGGCGGCCACAGGGCGCACCGGCTCCAGCACACCATGGCC
>JANJSW010000254.1 GCA_024711415.1 Thermomonas sp.
CGAGGCCAACCCCAACGAGAACTACCAGGTCGCGGCGCGGCTGGCCGCACGCCTCGGCCTGCAGCGCCTGCATGCGGTGGACGACCACGTCGGCGACAACCTCGACATCCGCGACGAGGCAGCGTTCGAGAAGGCGATCCGGCAGGCGTGGGCCGGCGCCAGCGAGACCGCCAAGCAGGCACAGGACCACATCGCCGGGCTGCGCGCGCGCGGCGACCTGATCGGCACCTATCGGGCGATCAATGCGCCGGCCTATCTGCGGCCTACCGTAGATGCGGACTTCGGCCAGGCCCTGCGCGATCCGTCGCCGCAGCGTTTCGGTCGCCAGTACGTGGCCGGCTGGGACGCGCGCAACCTGCACATGCTCGGCCACCTGGTCGCGGCCTTCCGCGAACGCCCAGGTACGCGCGTGCTGGCGGTGGTCGGCGCCTCGCACAAGCCGTGGTTCGATGCCCTGCTGGGCATGACCCAGGGCGTGGAAGTGGTCGATGCGGAGCAGGTGTTGCGCTGACCGGGGGTGGTCGGGGCGGTAGCATGCGCGGCAGGACCGGCGGCATGCGAAGGAGCCCCATGCACCAACTCCCCCGGATGCGCCGGCGATGCGCCTGCTGATCGTCGAGGATTCGCCGACCCTGGCCGCCAGCTTGCAGGCTACGCTGGAGCAGGACGGCCACGCCTGCGACCACGCCGGCGATGGCGAGCAGGCCATCGCCTTCCTCGCCGGCCATGACTACGACCTGCTGGTGCTGGACTGGATGCTGCCGCGGCGCGACGGCCTGCAGGTGCTGAGGGCGCTGCGTGGTTCCGGCGCGCGCGCGCGGGTGCTGATGCTGTCGGCGCGCGACACTGTCGCCGACCGTGTGGCGGCGCTGGATGCCGGCGCCGACGACTACCTGGTGAAACCCTTTGCGCTGGACGAGCTGCAGGCGCGGGTGCGCGCACTGGCGCGGCGCGGGCGCGACGGCGGCGACACCGTGCTGGAGCTGGAGGGCCTGCAGGTGGACACCGGCGCCCGCCGCGCGCGCTGGCAGGGCGTGGACCTGCAGCTGTCACCGAAGGAATACGCGCTGCTGGAACTGCTGCTGCGCGAGCGCGGCAAGGTGCTGTCGCGGCCGGCGATCTTCGACCGCCTGTACGACAGCGCCAGCGAATCCTCGGACAAGGTGGTGGAAGTGATCCTGAGCACCCTGCGCGGCAAGCTGGCCAAGGCCGGCGCGCCCGATCTCATCCACACCCGCCGCGGCTTCGGCTATGTCATCGAATAGGCCACGCGGGTGGTCGTTGCGCACCCGCCTGCTGTGGCAGCTGGTGCTGGCGATCGGCCTGCTGCTGGGCGGGCTGTTCCTGCTGCTGGACGCATTGGTGGACCGCGCGATGTACCGCCAGCTCGACCAGTTCGTGGAGTCGCGTGCGTCCGCGCTGGCGCAACAGCTGCAGGTGGACGACGACCCGCGCGCGCACATCCTGCCGGCCTGGGACATCGCCGGGCATACCGATTTCTTCGCCATCTACGACGCCGGCGGTCGCCTGCGCGCGGCCTCGATGAACAGCGGCGACGGCGCGTTGCGCCTGCCGGCCAGCGTGCGCGGCGACATCCTGCTGCCGGACGGCCACGCCGGCCATTACCGGGTGCTGCCGCTGGTGGCGGGTCGGTTTGCCGGTGGCCGACTGGTGATGGCCACCGAGCGCGAGAGCTGGGACCGCACCGAGCGGCGCATGCACGGCGTGCTGCTGGCCGGCACCCTGGCGGCGATCGCCGCGGCGGTGCTGCTGTGCCTGCTGCTGGTGCGCCAGGCCTTCGTGCACATGGCGCGGGAGGCGCGGCGACTGCCGCACGACGGTCCGCCGGAACCGGGCCTGCTGGCGAGCAGCCCGCGCGAACTGCAGCCGTTCATCGAAGCTGCCCACGAAGCCCTGCGCCGGTCGTGGGAAATGGCCGGGCGCGAGCGGAGTTTTTCCCGCAGCATCGCCCACGAACTGCGTACGCCGGTGGCGGAAATCGCCGCGGTGACCGAACTGGCGCAGCGCCATGATGACCCGGCTGCGCTGCGCCAGGCCTTGGCCAGCGTGCGCGACACCAACGCGCGCATGCAGCGCGGCATCGAGGCGCTGCTGGCGCTGGCCCGCTTCGAATCCGGGCAGGAAGCGCCGCAGGCCGATCCGCTGGACCTGGCCGCGCTGCTGCGGCAGCTGGCCGGCGGCGGCAATGGTTGGCCAGCGGAACGACTGCGCCTGCAGTTGCCGGTGGAGGCGTGGGTGGTCTGCGATGCGGGGATGCTGGAGCGGGTGGCCAGCAACCTGCTGCAGAACGCGCTGGAATACGGCGATCCCGGGGTGCCGGTGCAACTGGCGCTGGTGCGGACGCCGCAGGGCTGGTGGCTGCAGCTGCGCAACCGCGCCTCCGGGCTGGCCGAAGCCGACCTGGCCCGCTTCGGCGAGCGCCACTGGCGCGGTGGCCGCGAGACCGACCCGCGCCACGCCGGCCTGGGGCTGGCGCTGGCGCGGGCGATGGCTACTGCGCTGGGCCTGCAACTGCAGTTCACCCTCGAGGGCGACGAGCTGCAGGCCGCGCTGGGGCCGATCCCGGCGCTGTAGAAGCGGTTCGGGCAGCCGGCGGGCGTTCCGGCGCGCCTTAAGCGTGGCGAAAGTTTGCGTATTCAGACTTCGGCCATCCGCCTGAGTCCGTCATCGCCATGCGCCGTCTTCCCGCTGTTCTGCTCCTGACTTCCGCGCTGCTGGCGCTCACCGCCTGTGGCTCCTCCAACGACGCCGCGCCAACGGAAGCCGCTCCGCAGGCCGACGCCCAGGGCCGGATCCGCCTGAGCGCCGCGCAGACCGCCAACCTCGGCATCCAGCGCACCCCGGCGATGGCGGCCGACAGCGTGCCGGTGGCCGGCCTGCCGGCCGAGGTCACGGTGCCGCTGGCCTCCAGCGCGCAGGTGACCATGCCGTACGCCGGGGTGGTGACGCGGGTGCTGGTGGACGAAGGCGAGACCGTGCGCCGCGGCCAGCCGATGCTGCGGGTGCAGAGCCGCGAGCTGGTGGCGGTGCAGGCCGACTACGCCAGGGCCCGCGCCGAGTCCGGGCTGGCGGCGCAGCAGGCGCAGCGCGACGCGCTGCTGCAGCGCGAAGGGCTGATCCCGGCCGCGCGCGCGCAGGAAAGCCGGGCGCGGGCCCAGGTGGCCAGCGCCAGCCTGCAGCAGGCCGGCGCTTCGCTGGCGCAGCTGCGGCCCAGCGGCGGCGCGGCCGGCGAGTTCGAACTGCTGGCCCCGCAGGCCGGCCGCGTGGTGCACCGGCAGGTAGCGCCGGGGCAGGCGCTGGAAGCGTTGGCCGCCGCCTTCACCCTCGCCAGCGACGACCGCCTGGACCTGGAATTCGCGGTGCCGGTGGAACTGGCGACGCAGCTGCGCGTCGGCCAGCTGGTGGCGCTGCCCGGCGGCGCCACGGCCAGCGTGGCGGCGGTGGGTGGCGATGCCGATGCCGGCGCGCAGAGCCTGCGCGTGCGCGCGCAGCTGGCTACGGGCAGCGGGTTGCTGCCGGGCCAGCAGCTGGATGTGACCCTGCAGCTGCCGGCCCCCGCCGGCGCGGTGGCGGTGCCCGTGGGCGCGCTGCTGCAGGATGGCGACGGCCACCTGCTGTTCGTGCTCGAAGGCGACGCCTGGCGTGGCCTGCCGGTGCGCCTGCTGGGCGGCGATGGGCGCCACGCCATCGTCACCGGCGAAGGGCTGCGCGCCGGGCTGCCGGTGGCGAGCGCCGGCGCCAACCTGCTCAAGAGCCTGACGGCGGCGGAGTAGGCCCATGCTGCAACGGCTGATCGCGTTTTCCCTGCGCCAGCGCCTGATGGTGCTGCTGGCGGTGCTGGTGCTGGCCGGCTTTGGCCTGCGCGCCTACCTGCAGCTGCCCATCGATGCCTACCCCGACATCTCGCCCACCCAGGTCAAGCTGATCCTGAAGGCGCCGGGCATGACCCCGGAGGAAGTGGAAAGCAGGGTGGTGGCGCCGCTGGAGATGGAGCTGCTGGGCGTGCCCGACGCGGTGATGCTGCGCTCGACCGCGAAGTACGCGATCGCCGACATCACCCTGGACTTCAGGGAAGGCACAGACATCTACTGGGCGCGCCAGCAGGTGGCGGAGCGCTATGGCAACGTCGCCGACGTGCTGCCGGCGGGCGTCGGCGGCGGGCTGGCGCCGATCGCCACGCCGCTGTCGGACGTGCTGATGTTCACCATCGAGGGTGGCGGCCTGGACCTGCAGGAAAAGCGCACCCTGCTCGACTGGACCATCCGCCCGGCCCTGCGCACGGTGCCCGGCGTGGCCGACGTCAACGTGCTGGGTGGCCACGCGCGCGCCTTCGTGGTGGTGCCGGACCGCGCCCGCCTGCTGGCCAACGGCCTGCACCTGGACGACCTGGTGCGGGCGCTGGAGCGCAACAACCGCAACGACGGCGCCGGCCGCCTGCAGGCCGGCGAGAACGCGCTGATCGTGCGCGTGGAAGGCGCGCTGGCGAATGCCGACGACATCGGCAACGTGGTGCTGAAGCCCGGCATGCCGCCGGTGCGGGTGCGCGACGTGGCGCGCGTGCGCACCGAGGCGATGACCCGTTATGGCGCGGTGACCCGCGACGGCAAGGGCGAGGCGGTGCAGGGCATTGTCGTCGCGCTGCGCGGCGTGGATGCCTCCAAGCTGGTGCATGCGGCCGAGGCGCGGCTGCAGTCGCTGGCCTCCAGCCTGCCGCCGGGGGTGAAGATCGTCCCGTTCTACAACCGCAGCGAACTGATCGAACGGGCGGTGGCCACGGTGCGCAACGCGCTGCTGGAAGCCACCGTGCTGGTGGTGGTGCTGCTGCTGCTGTTCCTGGGCGAGCTGCGCGCGGCGCTGGTGGTGTCGCTGATGCTGCCGCTGGCGGCGCTGTTCACCTTCCTGCTGATGCGGCTGACCGGCCAGAGCGCCAACCTGATGAGCCTGGGCGGGCTGGCGATCGCCATCGGCATGCTGGTCGATGCGGCGGTGGTGGTGGTGGAGAACACCGTCACCCGCCTGCAGCCGGACGCGCGCGGCGCGCACCTGCCGCGCCTGCACCGGGTGTTCGACGC
>JANJSW010000041.1 GCA_024711415.1 Thermomonas sp.
ACCCGCTCGATCCCTCGTCGCACCAGGTTCGCGCCGTGCCGCGCCCGCTGCCGTGTGCGTTGCAAGGCCAGCAGCGCGCCGTACTCCACGCCTGCGGGGCACACGACCTCGCAACTGCGGCATGCCAGGCAGTGGTCCAGATGGGCATCGGCTGCGGCCGTGGGCGGGATCGTGCCCAGCGCCAGTCCGCGCGCGACCGCGATCCGGCCGCGCGGCGATTCAGCCTCGATCCGGTCGTGGGCGTAGGTGGGGCAGGCCGGCAGGCACAGCCCGCACTGCACGCAACGGTCGGCCAAGGCCACCAGCGGGTCGGTGGAGGGCGAGGAGGCGTCGGGCATGGCCGGATGCTATCATTGCCGGCCGTGGACTTGCGGTGGCGCCATTGGCCCGCTACAATCCCGCCTCTTTCGTTCCACCCCTACATCGCGTGGCGAAGTTCCGGCGGCCCCGGCCAGCGGAACCACCCCGACCATGTACCCATCAGTAGAGCAGTCATGAAGACTTTCAGCGCCAAGAATGAGACCGTCCAGCGTGACTGGTACGTGGTCGATGCCTCCGGCAAGACCCTCGGTCGCCTCGCTTCCGAGCTGGCCCGCCGCCTGCGTGGCAAGCACAAGCCGGTGTTCACCCCGCACGTCGATACCGGTGACTACCTCGTCGTGATCAACGCCGAGAAGATTGCCGTCACCGGCAACAAGCTGCTCGACAAGAAGTACCACCGCTTCACCGGGTACGTCGGCAACCTGAAGACCGAGAACCTCGCCCAGGCGCTTGAGCGCCATCCGGAGCGCGTGATCGAGATCGCCGTGAAGGGCATGCTGCCGAAGAACCCGCTCGGCCGCGCCATGTATCGCAAGCTCAAGGTCTACAAGGGCGCTGAGCACCCGCACGCCGCCCAGCAGCCGCAGCCGCTCGATTTCTAAGGTACTGACACATGGCACTCCAGCAGAATTACGGCACCGGCCGCCGCAAGTCGTCCACCGCCCGCGTCTTCCTGCGCAAGGGCGACGGCAAGATCACCATCAACCAGCGTTCGATCGAAGACTTCTTCGGTCGTGAGACGGCCCGCATGATCGTGCGCCAGCCGCTCGAACTGACCCAGAACACCGACAAGTTCGACCTGACCATCACCGTCGCCGGCGGTGGCATCACCGGCCAGGCCGGCGCCATCCGCCTGGGCATCGCCCGCGCGCTGGTCGAGTACGACGAAACCCTGAAGTCCGAGCTGCGCAAGGCCGGCTTCATGACCCGCGACGCCCGCGAAGTCGAGCGCAAGAAGGTCGGCCTGCACAAGGCCCGCCGCGCCACCCAGTTCTCCAAGCGCTGATCCTGGCGTGCATGGCGCCGGTTCGCCGGCGCCGCGGCGTGTTCCACTTCACGTCGAACGCGGTACAATTTGCTCCATAGCCCCGTCGCCAAGCGGTAAGGCACCTGACTCTGACTCAGGCATTCGGTGGTTCGAATCCATCCGGGGCTGCCACATTCGAAGTCGCGATACCAGCAGAACCCGCCCGCAAGGCGGGTTTTGTTTTGCCCGTGGAAGCGCGATGCGACAATCGCGCCTCCCGCCCGGAACGCCGCCATGCCTGTCGCCCACTTCGCCCCGCCCGTCGTGCCGCTGCCGTCGCTGGACGACGTGCTGCGCGCGCGTGGCCATGTGGTGCTGGGCGCGGCCGACGTGGCGGCATTCGCGGGCGTCGCGCCCGAAGCGCTGCAGGCGCTGGTGCCCAGTTGGGACGACTTGCGCCTCGACGAATACCTGAAGGACGGCGGCCGCTATCGCCGCCGCCGCCATGCCTGCTTCGTGGTCGAGGGTGCGACGCTGCAGCAGGTGCCGCACCGCATGCACTGGCAGCCGGTGGAATACAACGCGCTGCACGGCGGCATGGAGCGCTGGTTCGAGGCCGTCGATCCGGCCACGATCGCGCAGCCGGCGTGGCCCGCGCTGGTGCTGGCGCTGGCCCGCGCCTGTTCGCGCCAGCGGCCCGGGGTGGCGCGCTGGCACGTGGAGGCGCACCAGTTCCGCATCGACACCAGCGATGGCCTCGGCCGGCCCACGCCGGAAGGCGCGCACCGCGATGGCGTGGACTTCGTGGCGGTGCTGCTGGTGGCGCGGCATGCGATCAAGGGCGGCGAAACCCGCGTGTTCGCCGCCGATGGCCCCGACGGCCAGCGCTTCACCCTCGACGAGCCGTGGTCGCTGCTGCTGATGGACGACGCCCGCGTCATCCATGAGTCCACCCCGATCCAGCCGCTCAACGCCGACGGCGGCCACCGCGACACGCTGGTGCTGACGTTCCGGGCGAAGGGATTTCTCGGGGATCTGGATTGATCGGCTGCCGGACAGGATCCGGGCAGCGCTGGCCAGACTCTCGGTGACATGGATGACACCGGGAAGCCTCCATGGATGAGTTGCTGCGCCTGCGAAGCACTGCTTCGCGCGGCGGCGAACGCCCGCCGCTGCTGCGGTGGGCCGGTCCCGCGTAGCGGGGATTCACGGCGTGTCTGGCGAGTGCTGCCCGGGGCCTGTCCGGCTGCGGAGATACCGTTACAATTGCAACTAACAACACTCAAGTGCGGAGTCGCCATGAAGCTGGGTTCTCTCAAGGAAGGCGGGCGCGATGGCAGCCTGATCGTGGTGTCGCGCGACTTGACGCGCGCGGTGCGCGCCACCGTCATCGCGCCGACGCTGCAGCTGGCGCTGGAGGACTGGGAGAACGCCGCGCCGCGGCTGAACGCGCTGTATGAAGACCTCAATGCCGGCAACGCCGCCGGCGCGTTCGATCTCGACGTGCACGCGCTGGCCGCGCCGCTGCCGCGCGCCTACGAATTCGTCGACGGCAGCGCCTACCTGCCGCACGTCGAGCGCGTGCGCCGTGCGCGCGGCGCGCAGGTGCCGGAAAGCTTCTACGTCGATCCGTTGATGTACCAGGCTGTCAGCGCCGGCTTCCTCGGCCCGCGCGATCCGGTCAAGGTGGTCAGCGAGGACTACGGGATCGACCTCGAGGCCGAAGTGGTGATCGTCACCGACGACGTGCCGATGGCGGTCACGCCCGAGCAGGCCGCCGGCCACATCCAGCTGGTCGGGATCGTCAACGACGTTTCGCTGCGCAACCTGATCCCGCCGGAACTCGCCAAGGGCTTCGGCTTCCTGCAGTCCAAGCCGCGCAGCGCGCTGGGTCCGGTGTTCGTGACCCCGGACGAGCTGGGCGACGCCTGGCAGGACAACAAACTGCACCTGCCGATGCTCACCCATGTCAATGGCGAGTGGTTCGGGGCGCCGGAAGCGGGCGTGGACATGCAGTTCGACTTCGCCCAGCTGGTGGCGCACGCGGCCAAGACCCGCCCGCTGTCGGCCGGCACCATCGTCGGTTCGGGCACGGTGGCCAACGAGGACACCGCGCTGGGGGCGTCCTGCTTCGCCGAGCGGCGCACCGTGGAGACCCTGCGCGACGGCAAGCCGAGCACGCCGTTCATGTCGTTCGGCGACAGCGTGCGCATCGAGGTGCTGGATCGCGCCGGCAACAGCATCTTCGGCGCCATCGAGCAGCGCATCGAGCGCCAGCCGCTACCCTGAGCCGCGCGGGCGGACGGCCGAAGTGGCGGCACCAGCGGTCTTGCGCCGCGCTGCCGCCGCGCTAAGGTGGCGGGCATGAGCGAGCCGCTGCAGCTGTATTCCTACTGGCGTTCCAGCGCTGCCTACCGCGTGCGCATCGGGTTGAACCTGAAAGGGCTGCCCTACGAGATCGTGCCGGTGCACCTGGTGCAGGACGGCGGCCAGCAGCATTCCGATGCCTACCGTGCGATCAACCCGCAGGAGCTGGTGCCAACGCTCGGCCACGGCCAGCGCCGGCTGGGCCAGTCGCTGGCGATCCTGGAGTACCTGGACGAAGTCTGGCCGGACCGGCCGCTGCTGCCGGCCACGGCGCGTGCGCGGCAGCGGGTGCGTGCGCTGGCGCTGCTGGTGGCCTGCGACGTGCACCCGCTCAACAATCTGCGCGTGCTGCAGTATTTCGAGCGCGAGTGGAACGTGCCGCAGCCCGAGCGCGATGCCTGGGTGAAACACTGGATCGCCGACGGGTTCGCCGCCGCCGAAGCGCTGCTTGCCGAAAACCCCTCCACGGGCGATTTCTGCGAAGGCGAAACGCCCACCCTGGCGGACTGCTGTCTGGTGCCGCAGATCTACAACGCGCGCCGTTTCGGCGTGGACATGGCGGCCTATCCCACGCTTGCCCGGATCGAGGCGTCGTGCCTGGCGCTGCCCGCGTTCGACGCCGCGCGGCCGGAAAACCAGCCGGACGCGCCCGTCGCAAGATAGCGGCGGGGCGGGCGGCGTGCCGCCCGGTTCAGTGCGTTGCGAAGACGTCCGCGTAAGGGTCGTGTTCGCCGCTGGCGCCTTCCGACAGGCGGAACTTGAGGGCGAGGCCGTCGCGGGAATCGGCCGCCTTCAGCGCTTCCTCCAGCTCGATCCGGCCTTCCTTGTGCAGGCGGAACAGGCACTGGTCGAAGCTCTGCATGCCGTCCTGCAGCGATTCCTCCATCGCCGTCTTGATCTCGTGGACCTGGCCGCGGCGCAGCAGGTCGCGGATCATCGGAGTGTTGATCAGCACCTCGGTGGCCGGCATGCGGCGGCCGTCCACGCCCAGCACCAGGCGCTGGCTGATCACCGCCTTCAGGTTCAGCGCCAGGTTCATCAGCACGTTCTTGTGCGCGCCCTCGGGGAAGAAGTTGAGGATGCGCTCGATGGTCTGGTCGGCGTTGTTGGAGTGCAGCGTGGCCAGGCAGATATGGCCGGTCTCGGCGAAGGCGATCGCCGCCTCCATCGTCTCGGCGTCGCGGATTTCGCCGATCAGGATCACGTCCGGCGCCTCGCGCATCGCGTTCTTCAGCGCGGCGTGGAAGCTGTGCGTGTCCAGCCCGACCTCGCGCTGGTTGACCACCGAGAGCTTGTGCCGGTGCAGGTACTCGATCGGATCCTCGATGGTGAGGATGTGGCCGGTGCTGGTGCTGTTGCGATGGTCGATCATCGACGCCAGCGTGGTGGACTTGCCGGAACCGGTGGAGCCAACGATCAGCACCAGCCCGCGCGGGGCCATGATGATGTCCTTCAGCACCGTCGGCAGCTGCAGCTCCTCGATGCTGGGGATGATGCTGCGGATGGTGCGGATCACCATGCCCACTTCGCCGCGCTGCTGGAACACGTTGACGCGGAAGCGGCCGCTGCCGGGCACGGAGATCGCCATGTTGAGCTCTTTCTCGCGCTCGAACTCGGCGATCTGGGCGGCGTCCATCAGCCCGTAGGCGATGTCGCGGCACTCGCCGGCGGTGAGCGACGCATCGCTCATCGGCTGGACCATGCCCTCGATCTTGATGTTCACCGGCGCGCCGGTGGACAGGAACATGTCCGAGGCGTCCTTCTCCGCCATCAGTTTGAAGTAATGGCTGATATCCATGAGGCTCCCTTGCTGCGCGTCCGCCGGGGGTTTGCATCGCCGGCGATGGCTTCCCACAATGGCCGCGACGTAACAACGAGCCGCGACCTCCCATGCGCCAAAGCTTCGCACACTTCCGCATCGCGCTGTATGCCCCGATCCTCGCCGGCACGCTGCTTGCCGGCGGCTGCGCCAGCCTGCCGCCGCCGACCGCCGAACTGGACGCAGCAGGCCAGGCGGTGCTGCGCGCGGAGTCGGCTGAT
>JANJSW010000083.1 GCA_024711415.1 Thermomonas sp.
TTCGCCGCTCAGGCTTCGCGTCCGGCCACGATGCACGGCCGCAGGCCAGCCATGGCCTGCTCGAAGCGCACCCCGGCAGGCCGACGACCGCCAGACGGAATCGCATTCCGGGTGTAGAGCATTACGGCAGAGGCTGCGGCAGACGCTCCAGCAACGCCTGCCAGAACGCTTCCGGCAGCTGCGCCGTCACCGGCACGGCATGCCAGCCTGGCTGGGCGAACGCGGCGCACTTCACCGCGTCCTTTTCGGTCATCAGCACTGGCAACTGGCTGCCGAAATCGAAGTCTGCGGGCACGTAGGCGTGATGGTCGGGGAAGGCATGCGGCACCACCCCGATCCCGGCATCGCGAAGCATCGAGAAGAAGCGCTCCGGCTCGCCGATCCCCGCCACCGCGTGCACGCGCTGGCCGGCGAACGCCGCCAGCGGCAGGCTGCGACCGCCCGCGAGCGGTCGCAGAGCGCCGATGCCAAGCCGCATCGGCCATTCGTCCGCGCCGCACGCATCGGCATCGTTGCCGGCCACGCCGAGGTTGAGCACGCGCAGGGTGCAGTCGGCGGCGCGCTCCAGCGGCTCGCGCAACGGACCGGCCGGCAGCAGCAGGCCGTTGCCATAGCGACGACGCACATCCTGCACTTCGATCTCGATGTCGCGGGCCAGACCATAGTGCTGCAGGCCGTCGTCGCAGACCACGATGTCGCAGCCGGCGGCGGCCAGCGCAATGGCTGCGGCGGCACGGTGGCGATCCACCCGCACCTTGGCGCCACTGGCATGTGCGATCAACAGCGGCTCATCGCCGCACAGCGCGGCATCCATGCCCGCTTCCACCCAGCGCGGCGTGGCGGCGTCGTCCCGCCCGTAGCCGCGACTGGCCACGCCCGGCGTCCAGCCCGCGGCGCGCAGGCGCTCGACCACGGCCAGCACCAACGGCGTCTTGCCGCTGCCGCCTGCAACCAGGTTGCCCACCACCACCACTGGCACGCCGGCACGCCGGGAACGCAGCAGCCCGCGGCGGTAGGCCTGCCGGCGCAGCGCCACCGCGCCGGCATACAGCGGCGCGAGCGCGCGCGCCCACAGCGGCGGGGTGCTGCCATCGAACCACCACGCGGGCGTCTGCGGCAACCGCGGACGGCTCAAGCCGCGCCCTCCCGGAACTGCGCGGCATGCAGCTGCGCGTACACGCCGCCCTGCGCCAGCAGCTGCGCATGGGTGCCCTGCTCCACCAGCCGGCCCTCGTCCAGCACCAGGATCTGGTCGGCATGCTCGACGGTGGACAGCCGATGGGCGATGACCAGCGTGGTGCGATCCGGGATCAGCTGCGCCAGTGCCTCCTGCACCAGCCGCTCGGAGGCGTTGTCGAGCGCGGCGGTGGCCTCGTCGAGGATGAGGATCGGCGCGTCCTTCAGCATCGCACGGGCGATGGCCAGGCGCTGGCGCTGGCCGCCGGACAGCTTGCCGCCCTTGACCCCGATCTGCGCCTGCAGGCCATCGGGCAGGCGCTCGACGAACTCCATCGCATTGGCGTCGCGCAGCGCCCGCGCCACGTCACGGTCGACTGCGCCGCGCAGCTCGCCATAGGCGACATTGGCGGCGACGGTGCCGTCGAACAGCATCACCTGCTGCCCCACCATCGCCAGCTGCCGGCGCAGGTCGGCCAACGGATAGTCGGACAACGGATGCCCGTCGAGCAGGACCTGCCCACCATCCGGCTCATAGAAGCGCGGGATCAGTTTCACCAGCGTGGATTTGCCGCCGCCCGAACGGCCGACGATGGCGGTCACCGTGCCAGGGCGCGCAGTGAAGCTGATCCCGTCCAGCGCCGGCCGCGGCTGGCCTGGATAGACCAGGCGTACGTCGCGGAACTCGATCAGCCCGCGCGCACGTGCCAGCGGGCAGGTGCCGGCATCGACCTCGTCGTCGGCATCCAGCACCGAGAACAACCGCTCGGCGGAAGCGACGCCGCGCTGGAGCATGCCCTGCACGTTGGTGAGCTGCTTCAGCGCCGGGATGATCGCCAGCATCGCGATCATCAACTGCACGAAACCGCCGGCGGTCAGCCGCCCGTCCAGCGCCTCCCGGCCGGCGAAGAACAGCAGCACGGCCAGGCCGACGGCGCCGGTGAGCTGCACCACCGCCGAGGAAATGCTGCGGGTGGCCTCGACCTTCAGGCTAAGGCGCAGGTTGTGGTTGGCCAGTTCGGCATAGCGCTCCAATTCGGCCGCGCGGGCGCCGTAGACCTTGACCTCCTGCTGGTTGGACAGCGCCTGGTCGGCGGCCAGCATCATCTGCGCCGAGGTTTCCTGCACCCGGTGGCCGAAGCGGCGGTAGCGCCGGCCCACCTTGTCCATCATCCACGCGATCAGCGGCCCCAGCAGCAGCACCGCCAGCGTCACCCGCCAGCTGGCATAGAGCATGACCGCCAGCATCGCCACCACCTGCAGCGACTGCTGCAGCATGACCTTGGCCGAATCCACCACCGCCTGCGCGACCTGGTCGCTGTCCGACCCCAGCCGCACCAGCATCGACGGCACCGGCTCGGCGTCGAAGCGCAGGCCCGGCAGGCGCAGGTACTTGTCCAGCGCGTTCACCCGCATGTCGCGGGCGATACCGCGCGCGGCCTTGGCCATGTACAGGTCGGTGGCGTAGCCGGCGATGCCGCGCACGATGAAAATGCCGATGATCGCCAGCGGCAGCAGCAGACCGTAGTCCTGGTTGCGGGCGACGAACGTCTCGTCGACCATGGGTTTGGTCAGCAGGCCGAACGCGCCCGCGGCCGCGCCCTCTAGCGCCAGCCCCAGCAATGCCACCAGCAGCACCCCACGATACGGCTTGGCCAGGCCGCGCAGCCGCCGGTAGATCGCCCACGGCGAGGCGGGCTTGCTCATTCGCCGTTATCCTTGCCTGCGGCGCCCGCGACTGGCGGTGTGGTGGCATTGGCGATCTTGCGGAAGCCGAGCTGGGCCAGCGCCTCGTAGGCGGTGACCACCGCCTGCCACGGCGTGCGCGCATCGGCGCGGATCAGCACCACGCGCTGGCGGTCGTCGCCGGCCACCTCGCGCAGCGCCTGCTTCAGCGAATCCACGTCGGTGCGCAGCACCTCGCGGTCACCGACGAAATAGCGCCCATCGGCATTGATCAGGATGCCCAGCGGCTGCGCCTGCGCGTCCGCGGGCTGGCCGTCGGCCCGCGGCAGCTCGAGCTTGAGCACCGAGCGCGCGTCGAAGGTGGTGGTGACGACGAAGAAGATCAGCAGGCACAGCACCACGTCGATCAGCGGTACCAGGTTGATCTCGGGGATGTCGTCGTCGCGACGGTCGGCGATCCGCATCGGGGCCTCAGTCCTGGCGACCGCGGCCGGCGGCGGGGGCCTCGTCCAACACGTCCTGCAGGCGCATCGCCTCGTGCTCCATGTCGACGATGTAGCCGGCGATGCGGCCGCGGAAGTAACGATGGAAGGCCAGTGCCGGGATCGCCACCACCATGCCCGTGGCGGTGCAGATCAGCGCCTTGCCGATGCCGCCGGCAAGCTGGCCGGCATCGCCCAAACCGTGGTCGAGGATGCCGAGGAACATCTCGATCATGCCGACCACGGTGCCGAACAGGCCCAGCAGCGGGCCGGCGGCGGCGATGGTGCCCAGCGCGTTGAGGAACCGCTCCATGCGGTGGACAAGGTGGCGGCCCACGTCCTCCACCCGCTCGCGGATCACCTCGCGGCCGCGATGGCGCACGTCCAGTTCGGCCGCCAGCAGCGCGCCCCGCGGCGCGGTGGCGCGCAGCGACTCGATGTGGGCCGGCTCCAGCGGCTTGCCGCGTGCCACCCAGGCGCGCACTTCGTCGCCCAGGCCGGGCGGCAGCACGCGCTCGCGGCGCAGGCTCCAGAATCGTTCGACGATGATGGCCAGTGCCGCCACGGTCAGCAGCAGCAGCGGGATCATCGGCCAGCCTCCGGCCTTGACGAGTTCCAGCACGCATCATCCTTCCGGCCGTCATGGCCGCGAAAACTCCGGCGCGTAGCATAGCCCAGCCGTTTCCCGGCGCCTGCGCACTGCGTCCCACAGGCGCCGATGGAAGCTGCGCTGCTCGCGCAGGCGCAGGCCGCCGCCGCCCAGCCAGACCCGGATCGCGCCGGATCTCGCACTGTCCAGCACCTCCGCGCCGGCCTCGCACCAGCGCCGCACCACCGGCGGTCGCGGATGGCGGAAGCGGTTGTCCGCGCCCGACGACACCAGCGCCAACTTCGCCCCGGTGGCGGCCACGAATCCCGGATCGGAGGAGCCGTCGCTGCCGTGGTGCGGCACCAGCACCACGTCGCTGCGCAGATCCGCCGAAGCTTCGGCCAGCAGCTTGCGCTCCACGTAGTGACCGACGTCGCCGGCCAGCAGCGCGCTGCCATGGGCGCTTTCGATGCGCAGCACGCAGGCCGCCTCGTTGCCCAGATAGGGAAATGCCGCACCGGGATGCAGGACGCGGAAACGCACCCCATCCCATTGCCAGGCCATCCCGGCGTGGCAGGCGCGATTGCCGGCCACCGGGCTGCCTTCCGGCGCCAGCACCAGCGGCATCGGGAAGGTTGCAGCCACGGCCTGCAACCCGCCGGCATGGTCGTTGTCGCCATGGCTGACCACCGCCGCATCCAGCCGGCGCACCCCCAGCGCATGCAATGCCGGAATCACCGCGCGCTCGCCGGCATCGAAACCATCGGGGATCGCCGGCCCCATGTCGTACAGCAGGCTGTGACTCGCGGTGCGCACCAGCACCGACAGCCCCTGCCCCACGTCGATCACTGTCAGCTCCACCTCGCCCGGCGCCGGCAGCTCGCGCGGCGGATACAGCAGCGGCAGCCACAGCAGCAGCGCCAGCCCGCGCCCCGGCAGGCCGAGCGGCAGCAGCAGCCAGAACGCGGACAGCAACGCCAGCGGCAGCGCGTACCAGCGCGCCGCCGGCAGCCAAGCCATCGCCAGCGGGCTGTCGGCGATGCGCGCCAGCAGCGGCCACAACAGGTCGAAGCACCAGGCCGCAGCCTGCCAGCTCCACTGCCCGAGACCGGCATGCAGGGTTTCGGCGAGCACGCCCAGCAGCGCCAATGGCACCACCACCAGGCTCCACCACGGCACCGCGGCCAGATTGGCGATGGGCCCTGCGAAGGAGGCCTGCCCGAACAGCAGCACGGTCAGCGGCAGCAGCCCGAGGCTGGCCACCGCCTGCGCGACAAGAAAGCCTCCTGCGACGGCGCGCGGCCCCTTGCCAGCGCCGTCCGGCAGGCACCACAGCAGCCATGCCACGCCGGCGAAACTCAGCCAGAAGCCGGCCCCCAGCACCGCCAGCGGATCGAGCAGGAGCAACACGCAGCAGCCCAGCGCCAGCGTATCGACCAGCCGCAGGCGGCGCCGCAGCCAGCGCGCGGCCACCAGCGCCGCGATCATCACCGCGGTGCGCAAGGTCGGCACCGCCATGCCGGTCAGCAGCGCGTAGCCGAACGCGCCCAGCAGCGCGCCGGCACCGGCCGCGAACGGACGCGGCAGCCAGCGCCCCGGATGCGGCCACAACCACCACAACGCCGCTGCGCACAGCGCGCAGAACCCGGCCACCAGCCCGACGTGGAAGCCGGAAATCGCGATCAAGTGGGTCAGGCCTGCGGCGCGCAGCCGCGCCCAGTCGGCATCGTCCAACCCGCGGGTATCGCCCAGCGCCAGTGCCCGCACGTAGCGCGAGGAAGCGCTGGGCACCGCCACGGCGACGCGCACACTCATCGCTTCGCGCCAGGCATCGATTCCGGACGGCGCCGCCAGCCGGACGGCCAGCGTCGGTTCCAGCACGAAGCCGGTTGCGGCCAACCGCGCCGCCAAGGCGAACTTCTCCGCATCGCCGCCGCCCGGGTTGCGCAGCCCGCGCGGCGCGCGCAGGCGCAGCGGGAGCTGCCAGCGGCTGCCGGCCTGCAGCCGCTGGCGCGGCTGCAATTCCTCGCCGTACCAGGCCAGTTGCAAGGTGCGGCCACGCAGGGCGGCGGGCTGGGTCGCCACGTCATCGACGACGAAACGGAAGCGGGTCCGACGCGGCTCATGCACCGGCAGCTCGACGATACGACCCTCGACCGTGAGCACCGCGCCCTGCAGGGCGCGCGGCAGCTGCGCGTCCAGCGCGGCGCCGGCCTGCCAGCCGGCAAGCGCCAGCCCGGCCAGCAGCATGCCCAGCGGGCGCCATCCGGCCGCACGCAACAGCGGGATCGCCGCCACCAGCAGCAGCCCCGGCAACCAGCGTGGCGGCAGCGCCGGCAGCAGCAGGCAGGAGGTGACGCCGGCCAGCAGCGCGGCCGCGCAGGCGGGGCCGAACAGCGGGAACGCCGGCGCGGCACGGCAGCGGAAAGCCGCCCCTGCCAGCTGCATTCGCGGGAATCGAAGGATGGCCGCCATGCCTGCAGCTTGGCCGGCGGCACGCCGCGCGGCAGTCGGAGCTGAC
>JANJSW010000116.1 GCA_024711415.1 Thermomonas sp.
TGGGGGCGTTTTGCGTATCTGGCGAAGTGGCGACGGACAAGCACCCGCGCAGGGTTTGACTGATCGGCAGGATTGCCGATCAGGACAGCCGCAGGCTGCCCGCAGGGCGAGGACCATGGATGGCCCGCGCCCACCCCTCCCTCCGCGGAAGACCCAAGCGCCGCCCCGCGCCGGACTTCCGGCACAGGCGCACCGCCGCGCGCTCCACAACCATCGCCCAATGGCAAGGCAACCCGGCATTGCCGTCACGTCCGGTTCCTGCGCATGATTCCGTTACTTCCCATGACACCCGGACAAATGCCGCGCGCATGATCGAATTCGGACATCTGACCCATGTCGGCCTGCGGCGCGAGCTGAACGAAGACACCTATTACGGCGACAGCGACCTGGGACTGTGGCTGGTGGCCGACGGCATGGGCGGGCACGAATATGGCGAGGTCGCCAGCGCGTTGGCGCGGGAGACCATCGTCCGCCAGGTGCGCGCGGGCAGCAGCCTGGCCGAGGCGATCCGCATCGCCGACGAGGAAATCATCCGCTGCTCCCGCCGTCGTGGCGACAGCCTGCCGATGGGCACCACCGTGGTCGCGGCGCGGGTGAACGGCAATCGCTTCGAGGTGGCCTGGGTCGGCGACAGCCGGGTCTACCTCTGGCGGGACAGCACCCTGACCCAGATCTCGCACGACCACAGCTACGTGCAGGAGCTGATCGCCCAGGGCGCCATCAGCGCCGACCAGGCCCGCAGCCACCCGCATCGCAACGTGGTGACCCAGGCGCTGGGCGTCACCGCGCCGGAACAGCTCAACGTGGAAACACTGGCGGGCGAGCTGCGCCCGGGCATGCAGCTATTGCTGTGCAGCGACGGCCTGACCGAAGAAGTCGACGACCGGCATATCGCGCAGGTACTGGCGCACCGCGAGTGCAGCGCGCAGGAGTGCGTCGACGGGCTGGTCGCGGCGGCGCTGGACGGCGGCGGTTCGGACAACGTGACGGTGGTGCTGGTCCGCCGGCACTGAGCCACGCCCGGCGCACCACGCAGCGGCGGGCGTTGCCCGCGCCCTGCCGGCTTTACGCCAGGCCCGCTTCGGGCTCCGCTTCCAACACCAGCCATACGGCCTGCCCGGCCTTCTTGGCCAGACCGGCCAGTCGGGCGGCGTGGGCCTCGGCCTCCTCGGCGGAGACGCTCACGCGCGGACGCGGCGCGGCTTCGTCCGCCGCCGCCACGAAAGCGACCTCGACCGCTGCCTGCGGTGCCGCCTCGCTGTCGAAACCGATCTCGCCCTGGCCCGAGGTGAGCGCCAGGTACACGTCCATCAGGATCTGGGCGTCGAGCAGCGCGCCATGCAGCTGGCGCTGCGAGTTGTCCACGCCCAGCCGCTTGCACAGCGCATCCAGCGAGTTGCGCTGGCCGGGATAGCGCTGGCGCGCCATCAGCAGCGTGTCCTCCACCGTGCAGCGATCCTGGATGCGCCCCAGCCCGTCCAGGCGCGCCAGCTCGGCATTGAGGAAGCCGAGGTCGAAGGCGGCGTTGTGGATGATCAGCTCGGCGCCGTCGATGAAGTCCAGGAACTCGCCGGCGATCTCGGCGAAGCGCGGCTTGTCGGCAAGGAACTCCAGGGTCAGTCCGGTGACTTCCTGCGCGCCGGGCTCGAACTCGCGGTCCGGCTTCAGGTAACGGTGGAAGGTGCGCCCGGTCGGTCGACGCTCGACCAGTTCGACGCAGCCGATTTCAACAACCCGGTTGCCCTTTTGCCATTCCAGGCCGGTGGTTTCGGTATCGAGGATGACCTGCCGCATCAGCCCGTGTACTCCTTGTGCTTGAGCGCCTGCAAACGTGCCAGCTGATCGACCCGCTCGTTCTCGGGATGCCCGGCGTGCCCCTTGACCCAGCGCCAGTCGACCGTGTGCCGGCCGGCGGCGGCATGCAGGCGTTCCCACAGGTCGCGGTTCTTGACCGCCTCGCCGCCGGAGGTTTTCCAGCCGCGCCGGACCCAGCCGGCCATCCATTCGGTGATGCCCTGGCGGACGTACTGCGAATCGGTGGTCAGCACCACGTTGCACGGCTCCTTCAGGGTCTCCAGCGCGGCGATCGCCGCCATCAGCTCCATCCGGTTGTTGGTGGTTGCCGGCTCGCCCCCCGACAGCTCGCGCTCGACGCCCCGCCAGCACAGCAGCGCGGCCCAGCCGCCCGGCCCGGGATTGCCCAGGCAGGCGCCGTCGGTATGGATGTCCACGTGCTTGCGTGCGGGACTCACGCAGCCGCCCCCGCCTGCAGCGCCAGCGGGCGCGGCTTGCGCAGCGGCGTCATCGGCAGCCTGCGCTTCTCGGCGCGCAGCAGGAACGCGGCACGCAGGCCCACGCCGTCCTGCAGGCGCGCATCCACGGCAATGTCCCAGACCGGGCCGACACCCTGGGTCAGCGAGTCCGGCGCCAGTCCGGCCGCACGCAGGCGCTTGCGCCAGGTCACCGGCTCGCGCGCATGCAGCCCCTGCCCCCGCCAGCGCAGGCGGTAGGGCGAGAGCGGATTCAGCGCCAGCAGCCAAAGCCAGCCACCCGGCAGCAGCACCCGCGCGCATTCGGCCAGCATCGCCGCCTGGTCGCAGCCGGAGGCGTCGCCATGCTGGACGATGACCACCGCGCAGGAATCACTGGCCAGCGGCAGCGGCAGGCCGCAGCGCAGGTCGCCGTGGAAGGCGGCGCCCCCCAGGTGCAGGCGCACGGGCAGCGGACTCTCGCTGCCGTCCGGGAGCGACGCGGCCGCAGGCCCCAGCCACAGCGCCGCCTGCCCCGGCCGCTGGCGCAGCGCGGCGCCCACGCAGTCGGCTTCGCTGTCCAGCAGCACCTGCCCCATCGCCCCCGCGAACCAGGCGGCGGCAGCGGCGGGATCGGGTTGTGGGCGGAACGAGGACAGCGGCATGATCGGGATTCTGCGGGAAAGCCCGCATTCCGTCACGGCTGGACAAATGCACCTGCTGTCGCTCCCGGCATTCGACGACAACTACATCTGGCTGCTGCGCGACGCCGGCGGCCGCGCGCTGGTGGTCGATCCGGGCGATGCGGCCCCGGTGCTGGCCGCACTGGGCGACGGCCCGCCGCCGCACGCGATCCTGCTGACCCACCACCATGGCGACCATGTCGGTGGCGTGCCTGCGTTGCTGGCGCGCTGGCCGGGCACGCCGGTGTTCGCGCCCGCCGACGAGCGCATCGGCACCGCCAGCCAACGTGTGGCGGATGACGAGGAGGTGGCCGTCGGGCCGTGGCGCTTCCGCGTGCTGGCCGTCCCCGGCCACACCCGCAGTCACGTGGCCTACTACGGCGAAGGCCTGCTGTTCTGCGGCGATACGCTGTTCAGCCTGGGCTGCGGGCGGATGTTCGAGGGCACGGCTGCGCAGATGCACGCCTCGCTGGCGCGCCTCGCCGCGCTGCCGGGACATACCCGGGTCTGCTGCGCGCACGAATACACGCTGGCCAATGCGGCGTTCGCACTGGCCGTGGATCCCGCCAACCCATCGCTGCGGGCGCGGGCGGACGCAATCCGCCGCCTGCGCGCGGCGGGCCAGCCTACCCTGCCGACACGGCTGGACGAAGAGCGCGCCTGCAACCCGTTCCTGCGCTGCGCCGAGCCGGCCGTGCGCACGGCGGCGCAGCGCCACGCCGGCCGGTCGCTGGCCAGCGACGCCGAAGTGTTCGGCGCGCTGCGCGCCTGGAAGGACGGTTTCCGCGCCTGACCGCCTCCGTACGGGCGCGCACACTGGCCGCGGCCCCGCGCGCAGGGCACACTAGAGCATTCGCTCGACGCGCCCCACGCGCACATTCAAGGAGACACCATGGGATTCCTGCAGGGCAAGCGCGCGCTGGTCACCGGCATCGCCAGCCAGCGTTCGATCGCCACCGGCATCGCCGACGCCTTCCATCGCGAAGGCGCCGAACTGGCGCTGACCTACCAGAACGAAAAGCTGAAGTCGCGCGTCGAGGACGCCGCCGCCGGCTACGGCAGCAACATCGTGCTGCCCCTGGACGTGGCCGACGACGCCCAGATCGACAACTGCTTCGCCGAGCTGGGCAAGCACTGGAGCGACGGCTTCGACATCCTCGTGCACTGCATCGCCTTCGCCCCGCGCGAGGCGATCGAGGGCGACTTCCTCGACGGCATCAACCGCGAGCGCTACCACATCGCCCACGACATCAGCGCCTACTCGCTGGCCGCACTGGGCAAGGCCGCGCGCCCGCTGATGAAGGGCCGCAACGGCAGCATCCTCACCCTGTCCTACCTCGGCGCCGAGCGCGCGCTGGCGAACTACAACACGATGGGCGTGGCCAAGGCGTCGCTGGAAGCCACCGTGCGCTACATGGCGATGGCGCTGGGCCCGGAGGGCACCCGCGTCAACGCGATCTCGGCCGGCCCGATCCGCACGCTGGCCGCGTCGGGCGTCGCCAACTTCCGCAAGATGCTGAGCAGCTTCGAAGCCGCCGCGCCGCTGCGCCGTGCGGTCACCATCGAAGACGTGGGCAACACCGCCGCGTTCCTGTGCTCCGACCTGGCCAACGGCATCACCGGCGAGATCACCTACGTCGACGCCGGCTACAACATCATGGGCATGAGCGGGATCGACTGATCGCGTGCCCTCTCCCCGCGCTGCGGGAAGAGCTGGGCTGGCGGGTGCGGCATCGACGTTGCCCATCCGCTCCGCCAAACGAAAACGCCCGGCAGTGCCGGGCGTTTTGCGTTCTGGCGAAGGCGGCGTCTCGTGCGCCGCCTGCTGCGCATCACAGGCGATCTTCCGCCACCTTGATGCTGTACTTGGCGCGCGCCGCGCGGATGAAGGCGTTCTGCGCCTGCATGCCGTGCGCCGCCGCCATCTGCTTGCGCAGGGTGTCGCGCTCCTGCGGGGTGACCTGGCCGATGTCGGCATCACGCACCGCGCGCACCGCGAACACCACGTATTGCCCGCCCGCCAGCACCTTGTTGACCGAGGCCTGGCCGGCCTGCGGACGCGGCTCGTTGAAGAACGCCTGCGCCGCCTGCGGCGACGGTACCGGCATGCCGCGGGTGACGTCGTTCAGGTCGGCCACGGCCAACCCGGCCTCCTGCGCGGCCGCCGCCAGGCCCTTGGTCTTCGCCGCCTTCACCAATGCGTCCGCCGCGGCCTCCGCCGCCTTGCGCTGGCGATCCGCGCGGATCGCCGCCACCACCCCATCGCGCACCAGCGCCACCGGCAGCGGCTTCTCGGCTTACTGCTCGATCAACCGGATAAAAAAAGGGGGCTCCGGGCCCAGTTCGATCGGGGAGC
>JANJSW010000112.1 GCA_024711415.1 Thermomonas sp.
CCCAGCAGCACCAGCGCCGCGAACAGCGACGACAGGCCTTCGGTCAACTCGCGGCTGGCGCCGCTGATGTCGACCAGCCAGGTGGCCAGCGCCCAGGTGATCCCGCCGGCCACCAGCGCCAGCGACCAGCCCGCGTGCACCCACGGCAGCGCCTCGCGGCGGCCGCTCTTGCGCAGGAAAGCGATCATGCCGATCACCACCAGCAGCGCTTCCAGTCCTTCGCGCAGCAGGATGGCGAAACTGCCGAGGAACGCGGCGGTGACGTCGCCGCTGCCTTCCTGCAGCACCCGGTCGGCGCGGTCGAACAGCTGCGCTGCCTGCGCCGCGTCCTGGCGGATCGCGCCGATGTCGGCCCCCGCGGTGATGTCCGAACGCAGCTTGCCCATCGCGGTTTCAATCCCGCGCAGCAGCGGGGCATCGCGTGCGGCCAGCAGCGGCTCCACCGGCTCCACCCCATCGAGGTAGGCCGACAGCGCCAGCGCCGCCGCCCGCTTGCGATCGCCGTCGGCATACGCCCGCAGGGTGGCCTGCAGCTGGCTGCGCGCGAGCGCCAGCGTCGCCGGCTTGGCGTCGCCTGCCTGTTGCAGCGCCTGCGGCTGCGCGCGTAGGAAGGCGGTGATGGCGGCGGCCTGCTGCGCATCCAGCACCTGTGCCAGCTGCGCCGGGCTGCTGCGCACCAGCGCCTGCAGCGATGGCAGTGCGGCGTGCAGGCGGCCGTCGTCCCGCGCCCACAGTGCTTCGCCCTCGCGGCGGGTGGCGGCATCGAAGGCCATGCCGCCGACGTGGAACGCCAGCGCCCAGCGCTGCGCCTCGTCGAGCTGCGCATACGCCGGCATCGCGGTGCCGGCCACGCCGCGGCTGATCGCCTCGTACAGCGCCAGCGGGCTGCGCTGGGTCGCCCGCGCCATGTCGGTGAAATCGATTGGCGCGGGCACCATGCCCGCGGCCGCCGGGCCGTCGCCGCGCCCGCTTGCGCCGTGGCAGCCGGCGCACTGCGCGGCATACAGGCTGGCCGCGGAGGCTGGGTTCGGCGTTTGCATCGACGCGCCGCCGTCGCCGTAGGCCGCCAGCAACCCGTCAGCCAGCGCATGCGCAGCCTGCGCGACCTGCGCCGCATCAGCCCGGCGCTGCACCAGCGCGACCAGCCCATCCGCCTGCGCCAGCAGCACACCACGCCGAGGATTGTCCGGCAGCGCGCCGATGCGTTCGCGCGCGGTGGTGGAGAACTCGCGCATTTCCGCGTATTCGCCGTCATTCACCACCTTGCCATCGGCCACCGCGCCGCCGTAGTCCACCGCGATGTAATCCAGCAGCTGCCAGGCCTGGCGCACCTCGGCATCCGCCGGCTGCTCGGCCGCGGCTGCAGCCGACAGCAGCAGTACCAACAGGCAGGTGAACCAGCGGGCCAGCATCGCGATATCCCGGTCAAGCGAGGCGGACAGTGTATCCCTAATTCGCGAATGAGAATCAAAATCAAACAACGCCACGTCAAAACCCCCGCCTTGCTGCGCTGGTAAAATCCCGAGTCTTTGCTCGAACGCCGCCCAAGCCGCGGCGTTCTGTCGTTTCCGGAGTCCGCCATGACCAGCACCGCCGAACTGTCCTCGCCCGAATCCGCCAAGTCGCTGCTGACGCACGACGTGCTGGACACCGACTACACGCTGGAGGACAAATACCGCCGCACCCAGGGCCGGATCTACCTGTCGGGCGTGCAGGCGCTGGTGCGGCTGCCGCTGGTGCAGAAGCTGCGCGACGAGCGTGCCGGGCTGAACACCGCCGGCTTCGTCTCCGGCTATCGCGGCAGCCCCCTGGGCGGCTTCGACCTGGAGCTGTGGCGGGCCAAGAAGTACCTGGAAGGCGCGTCGGTGAAGTTCACCCCCGGCCTCAACGAAGACCTCGGCGCCACCATGGTCTGGGGCACCCAGCAGCCGGGCCTGTTCCCGGGCGCGAAGCACGACGGCGTGTTCGCCATGTGGTACGGCAAGGGCCCGGGCGTGGACCGCTGCGGCGACGTGTTCAAGCACGCCAACGCCGCCGGCACCTCCGCCCACGGCGGCGTGCTGGCGCTGGCCGCCGACGACCACGCCTGCCGCAGCTCCACCCTGCCGCATGGCAGCGAGGACGAATTCGTCAGCGCGATGATGCCGGTGCTCAACCCGGCCGGCGTGCAGGACATCCTCGACATGGGCGTGCTGGGCTGGGCGATGAGCCGCTACACCGGGCGCTGGGTGGGCTTCAAGACGATCGCCGAGACGGTGGAATCCTCCGCCTCGGTCGATGTCGATCCGCATGCGCTGCAAATCGTGCTGCCGGGCGACGACGATTTCGAAATGCCCGCCGGTGGACTTGGCATCCGCTGGCCGGACCCGCCGATGGAGCAGGAAATGCGCCTGCACCGCTACGCGGTAAAGGCGGCGCAGGCGTTCGCGCGCGCCAACAAGCTCGACCGGGTGGTGATCGATTCGCCGAAGGCGCGGCTGGGCATCGTCACCACCGGCAAGTCCTACCTCGACGTGCTGCAGGCGCTGGAATACCTGGGCCTCGATGAGGCCGCCTGCTTTGAGCTCGGCATCCGCGTGTACAAGGTCGCGATGACCTGGCCGCTGGAGCCGGTCGGGATCGAACGCTTCGCGCGCGGGCTGGAAGACATCCTCGTGGTCGAGGAGAAGAAGGCCTTCATCGAGCGCCAGCTCAAGGAACAGTTCTACAACTGGCCGGACAGCTGGGGCGCGCGGCCGTCCATCGTCGGCAAGTACGACGAGGCCGGCAACTGGATCCTGCCGTCCACCGGCGAGCTGACCCCGGCGACGATTGCCGGGGTGATCGGCCGGCGCCTGCAGCGTTTCCACCGCAGCGAGAAGATCGACGCGGTGCTGGCGTGGATGGCGCAGAAGGAAGGCGAGCTGGCGTTGCCGCGCGCCAACTTCCCGCGCGTGCCGCACTACTGCAGCGGCTGCCCGCACAACACGTCCACCAAGGTGCCGGAGGGCTCGCGCGCACAGGGCGGAATCGGCTGCCACTACATGGTGACGTGGATGGACCGCAGCACCGACACCTTCACCCACATGGGTGGCGAAGGCGTGACGTGGGCGGGGCAGGCGCCGTTCACCGACACGCAGCACATCTTCCAGAACCTCGGCGACGGCACCTATTTCCACAGCGGTTCGCTGGCGATCCGCCAGGCCATCGCCGCCGGCGTCAACATCACCTACAAGATCCTCTACAACGACGCGGTGGCGATGACCGGCGGCCAGCCGGTGGACGGCACCCTGACCGTGCCGCAGATCGCCCACCAGATGCGCGCCGAGGGCGTGCAGACCATCGCGCTGGTGTCCGACGACATCGACAAGTGGACCGATCCGTCGATCTTCCCGGCCGGCACCAGCTTCCACGACCGTCGCGACCTCGACGCAGTGCAGAAGACGCTGCGCGAGGTGAAGGGCACCTCCATCCTGATCTATGACCAGACCTGCGCCACCGAGAAGCGCCGCCGCCGCAAGCGCGGCAAGCTGGTCGATCCGCAAAAGCGCGTCATGGTCAATTCGCTGGTCTGCGAGGGCTGCGGCGACTGCGGTGCCAAGAGCTTCTGCGTGTCGGTCACGCCGAAGGAAACCGAATACGGCCGCAAGCGCGCGATCAACCAGAGCGACTGCAACAAGGACTTCAGCTGTGTCGAGGGCTTCTGCCCCAGCTTCGTGACCGTGCACGGCGGCAAGGTGCGCAAGGGCAAGAAGGTCGATGCCGCCAACCTGCTGGCCAACCTGCCCGCGCCCGCCGCGCGCACCGACCTGTCCCAGCCCTGGAACATCCTGATCACCGGCGTCGGTGGCACCGGCGTGGTGACCATCGGCGCGCTGCTGGGCATGGCCGGCCACCTGGAAGGCAAGGGCGCGACGGTGCTCGACCAGACCGGGCTGGCGCAGAAGGGCGGCGCCGTCACCACCCACATCCGCATCGCCCGGACGCCGGCCGACATCCACGCCGTGCGCATCGCCGCCGGTGAGGCTGATCTGGTGCTGGGCTGCGACATGGTGGTGGTCAACGACTACTGGGTGTTGTCGAAGATCCGCCCCGAGCGCAGCACGGTGGTGGTCAACACCTACGAGGCCATGCCGGGCACCTTCACCACCCGACCGGACATGCAGTTCCCCGCCGCCGACATCGTCAAGGCGATCGGCACCGCGCTGGGCGGACAGGCACCGTTGCAGATCGATGCCACCCAGATTGCCACCGCGCTGATCGGCGACGCCATCGCCGCCAACCTGTTCATCCTCGGCTACGCCTGGCAGCAGGGGCTGGTGCCGATTTCGTTCGAGGCGCTGATGCGCGCCATCGAGCTCAATGGCGCCGCCATCGAGATGAACAAGACCGCGTTCGCCTGGGGTCGCTTGGCGGTGGTGGACCTGGCCGCGGTGGTCGAGGCCGCCGGCATCGTGCGCAACCCGCCCACCCGCAGCGAAGCCACCGCGCATGCGCTGCCGATGCTTGGCGCCACCGCCAACGAGGCGGCCGAGTCCGGGCTGATGCCGCAGGCCGCCGACCTGCGCGACGAGGATGCGCTGCGCCACGTGCCGGCCAGCGGCGAAGCCGGCAGTGTCTTCGCGCCGCTGGACGACGCGCGGCTGTCGCGTTCGCTGGACGAGGTGATCGCGCGCCGCGTCGCTTTCCTCACCAGCTACCAGGGCGCCGGCTACGCGCGCCGCTACAGCGACTTCGTGGCCAAGGTGCGCGCCGCGGAAACCGCGAAGGCGCCGGGCAGCAGCGACCTGTCCGAAGCCGTGGCCCGCTACTTCTTCAAGCTGATGGCCTACAAGGACGAATACGAAGTGGCGCGCCTGTACACCAGCGGCGATTTCCGCAAGCAGCTGGAGGCGCAGTTCGAAGGCGACTACAAGCTGAAGTTCCACCTCGCGCCGCCGCTGCTGGCGAAAAAGAACGCGCAGGGCCAGCTGGTGAAAAAGGAATACGGGCCGTGGGTGTTCACCGCGTTCCGCGTGCTGGCAAAACTCAAGGGCCTGCGCGGCACCCCGCTGGACGTGTTCGGCTACACCGCCGAGCGTCGCGGCGAGCGCGCGCTGATCGGCGAGTACCAGAAGACCGTGGGCGCACTGCTGGACAAGCTGGACGCCGGCAACGTGGACCTGGCCGCCGAGATCGCCAGCGTGCCGGAACACATCCGCGGCTTCGGCCACGTCAAGGAAGCGCACCTGCACAAGGCCCGTGCCCAGCTGGCGCGGCTGCTCAAGGAGTGGGACAACCCGCTGCGGATCGTGCAGGCTGTATAAGGAGACGCCATGACGCCTGTTGACAAGCAACGCATCGCTGCAGAGTTCAGCAACTGCATCATCAACACCGTGCGCCGGATTGCGGGCGAGGATACGCATCGTCCATTCCATGCGGCATTGTTGAGTGAGGATGCGCTGTTCTGGAGCCGCTTCGAGCGTTCGTTCTCGACATCGTTCGGCCAGCGTGCAATAGAACAGATTTCGCGCATCGTGGTTGAGGCGAATGGTGCTGAGCAGGCTCAAAACCAGAGACAGACCCTGGTCACGCTTTCGTCAGCGCAATTCGCTGCCGTCGATGCGCATATTTCTCAATTGCGCACCGGCCAGCTGGGGCGTGCCCCCAACTGGGCGCAAGATTTGCGTGAAGTCGAAGGCTGTCGTGTTGCCGAAGCCCACGATGAAAGTCGAGTCATCTCCGACCTTTGGTGGATCAAGGGTGGTATCAACCACTACCTCAGCATCAAGACCGTCAAGCCCAACATCGACCAGACTGCCGAGGCCAAACGCGACCTGCTCAAGCTGAAGTTGCACGATCCGCAGGCATGTGTGTATTTCGGTCTGTACTACAATCCGTTTGGCGAACATCGCGCAGATTACGCATGGACGCCACCCAGAGGAGTGTTCGACCTTGCCCGCGATGACGTCGTCCTAATCGGTCGCGACTATTGGGACACGTTGGGTGGTGCTGGCACCTATGACGTCGTGCTGGAAATTGCCAAGCAAGTTGGCCGGGAAACCCGGCCCTTGATCGAGGCTTTGCGCAATGACTAAATCGCCATCGCTGATTTCTTCCGCTGGCCCTCCCGAGATTATTCCCAGTCCAGCTGACTGGTGTAATTGTATGGCGAATTGGCAAAGCCGGCAGGGGAGCTGACGCTTCTTCCTGCCAAACGGGCTGCCAG
>JANJSW010000264.1 GCA_024711415.1 Thermomonas sp.
CGGCGAAATCGATGACGACGTCGTCGAACACCAGGTTGTCGGACGCGGGCATGTCCAATGACGCTCCCCGGGGGACGCCTGGAATCTGTAACGGGCTGGCGTCCGAAAGCCGGCCCTGTCGTGCCCCGGAACCGGCCCAAGCCCGGCCCAAGCATCCCCCAACCGACCCAGCGAAAGCATCGGTGCAGCCCGCGGTTTCCCTCAAGACTCCGGCGCGAAGCGGCGGGAGGCTGTCGGCGCCGGGCAACCCCCGGTATCCATCCCCACCGAGGAAACCGCAATGAACGTTCGCAACCGCATCGTCCCGTCCGCCTTGCTGGCCGCCACCCTGCTGTCCGGCGCCGCCTTCGCCGCTGGCGGCGAACCGCAGGACGGCACCACCCTGAAGCCGGTCCGCGCCGTCGCCCCGCCGCCGCAGAAGATCTTCCGCGGCCATCAGGCCGACCGGCTGCTGGCGCTGGAAACCGGCGTCAGGCCGCGGGACGTGCAGATGATCGAAACCACCGTTGCCCGCAATGCGCGCTACCAGTTCGGTTGGCAGCAGAAGACCGGCACGCGCTTCGCAGAGGCGCTGGGACCGGAGCGTTACAGCGCATGGTCCAGCGGCCATTCGATCCAGCTGTATTCGCCGGCGGTGATCGAGGAGGCCAACCGCATGGCGGGCCGCTCGCCGGGCAGCGATGCGTTCGACCGGGTGGCCGTCCTTCCGTGAATCCCGACTCC
This sequence comes from Thermomonas sp., assembly GCA_024711415.1. GTDB lineage: Bacteria > Pseudomonadota > Gammaproteobacteria > Xanthomonadales > Xanthomonadaceae > Thermomonas. The sequence continues at coordinate 724 of JANJSW010000264.1, forward strand.
AGGCGGATCGGGCTGCGATGCGCCGCCCGCGCGCAGCCATCGCAGCTCCCGACCGCCAACCTCGTTCTGAACATTCTCTTCACGAATCACCGCGGCCTCCACGCCCCTGCTTCAGCCGCGATTGCGCGATGCGTGGCGAGACTCGGCAATACTTGTACCGTTGCCATGCCCTCCCCACGTATTGCCGCATGAAGACCGCCACCAAGACCCTGTTCGCCCTGACCGCCGCCGCCGCGTTCGGCGGCTTTGCCGCCACCGGCCTGAACCTGATGCTGGAGCAGCCGGCGACTGCCGCACCGACCGCAAGCGCGGCGGTGCCGGCGACCGCCGCGCTGCCGACCGCCGTCAACGGCACGCCGCTGCCGTCGCTGGCGCCGATGCTGAAGAAGGTGCTGCCGGCGGTGGTCAGCGTGAACACCAAGCAGCGGGTGCGGGTGAACACCCCGTTCGGCGACGACCCGGTGTTCCGCCGCATCTTCGGCATTCCGCAGGAGCGCATCGCGCAGTCGCTGGGCTCGGGCGTGATCATCGACGCCAAGCGCGGGCTGGTGCTGACCAACAACCACGTGGTCGAGGACGCGGACGAGGTGCAGGTGACGCTGGCCGACGGGCGCAGCCTGAAGGCGGAGTTCGTGGGCAACGACGCCGACACCGACATCGCGCTGATGCGCATCCCGGCGCAGGACCTCACCGCGATCCCGGTGGCGAACAGCGACCAGCTGCAGATCGGCGACTTCGTGGTCGCCATCGGCAATCCGTTCGGCGTCGGCCAGACCGTGACCAGCGGGATTGTCTCGGCGGTGGGCCGCAACAACCTGCCCGGCGCGGGCTACCAGAACTTCATCCAGACCGACGCCAGCATCAATCCCGGCAACTCCGGCGGCGCGCTGGTCAACCTCAACGGCGAGCTGGTGGGCATCAACACCGCCAGCTTCAACCCGCGCGGGTCGATGGCCGGCAACATCGGCCTGGGCTTCGCCATCCCCTCCAACCTGGCCAGCCGGATCAAGGACCAGCTGCTGGTCGCCGGCGTGGTCCGCCGCGGCACCCTGGGCATCGACACCCAGGACGTGGACGCGCGCATCGCCAAGGGCCTGGGCCTGGCCGAGGCGCGCGGCGCGGTGGTGACCCGCGTCTATCCCGGCTCGGCCGGCGGCGCGGCCGGGCTGAAGGTGGGCGACGTGGTGGTGGCGGCCAACGGCCAGCCGGTCGACAACGCCGAGGCGCTGCGCAATTTCCAGGGCCTGCAGGCGCCGGACGCGAAGGTCACCCTGGACCTGCTGCGCGACGGCAAGCCGGTGAAGATCACCAGCGGCCTGCGCGAAGCGCCGAAGGCGCTGGATGGCGGCCAGCTGGACGCGCGCCTGGCCGGCGCCAGCTTCGCCGAACTGCCGGAATCGCTGCGCCGCCAGGGCCTGGCCGGCGTGCTGGTGGAGAAGGTGGAGCGCGGCAGCCGCGCGCAGCAGAACTACCTGCAGCCCGGCGACGTGATCCTCACCGCAAGCAGCGGCGACTTCAGCGACCTCACCGGTTTCCGCGCCAGCCTGTCGCGCGGCAGCGAGCAGCTGGTGCTGCAGGTGCTGCGCAACGGTCGTGCCTACAACGTGCCGATGCGCTGACACCGCCATCACGCAACGGTGCGACACTGCCCTTTCCCATTCCCCACCCGAGGATGCGTCAGATGAGCGAACACACCGATGCGGTCAAGAGCGGCCTGGGCGAAGCGGGCACGCACATCAAGCAGGCGGCCAGCGCCGCCGGCGGCGCGGTCCGCAGCGCGGCGGCCGTGGCCGGGGACGAACTGCGGCTGGGCAAGGCGCAGGTGAAGGCGGAACTGGCCGACGGCGCGCTGTCCGGTCTGGGCGCCGCCGAGCACCTGGGCGCTGCGGCCGGCGAGCAGGCCGGCGCGCTGATGGACAAGGGCCGCGACCTGTTGGACAGCGCCGCCGAACTGATCCGCGAGCGTCCGCTGGTGGCGTTCGGCGCGGCCTTCGCTGCCGGCTGGATCATTTCGCGGCTCGGCCGCAGCGACAAGTAAGCGCCGATGCAAGCCGACCAGGACGCCCCGCAGGCAGCGCCGCGGGGCGCGCCGCCGGATGATCCGCCGGGCATCGAGGACACCCTGCGCGGGCTGCGCGACGACGGCCGGGCCGGACTGAAGGCCGCCAGCGACGCCGCCAAGGCGCTGCGCATCCTGGTGGCCGCCGACATTTCGCTGGCGCGCAGCGCGTTCGGCCGCACCCTGGCGTTCACCGGCATCGCGATCGCCTTCGGCGCCTCGTCGTGGCTGTTGCTGATGGCGGCGATGGTGGCGGCGATGCAGGTGGCCGGGCTGTCATGGATGCTGGCACTGCTGATCGCCGCGGCGTTGAGCATCGGCGCCACCGCCGCCGCCGGCTATGCGGCGACGCGCTATTTCGAACACACCCGGCTCAAGGCCACGCGCCGCCAACTGGCCCGGCTGGGCGTCGGCGAACTGGCCGGCTTCATGCCCGACCCCGGCGGCGTGCAGTCCAGCGAGGCCGCGGCCGAGCGGGTGGCCGCAGCCGAAGCACAGGCCGGCGCGCCGGCCAAGAAGGGCCTGGGCATCGACGTCACGCCGCCGTAGGGGAACCGCAATGGGATTCGACGCCCTGCTCACCAAGGTCAAACAGGCGGAAGAAGCACTGGAAACCCGCGAGCGCGAAGCGGTGGGCCGCTGGCAGCAGTTGGCCCGCAGCTGGCGCGCGGCGTGGACGCCGGGCCGGATCGTGGTGGTGGGCCTGGCCGCCGGCTTCGTGGCCGGCCGCGCCAAGCCGCTGCAGATGGCCCGCGGCGGCAACGGCGTGCTGGCGCTGCTGCGCACGCTGGCGCCGCTGCTGGCGGGATTGCAGGCCGGGGTGCAGACAGCGCAGGCCGCGCAGGAAGAAGCGCACGAGGACGCCGCGGACACCCGGCAGGCCGAGGCCGCTGCGCGCGCCGGCGAGGCGCAACCATGACCACGTCGGTGGACACGGCGGCAGCCGGTGCGCAGGCGCCTGCCGCCGGCGAGCCCGCCGCAGCCGCGCCGCGCCCGCGCGGGCCGCTGTCGCTGGTGGTGCTGGCGATCCTGGCGGTGGGCTACACCCTGTGGGCCACCCAGGACCTGATCCTGCCGGTGCTGTTGGCGATGTTCTTCGCGCTGATCGGCAACCCCATCATCCGCCTGCTGCAGCGGCTGCGGGTACCGCGCTTCCTGGCCGCACTGGTGGTGCTGTGCAGCGGCATCGCGCTGACCATCCTGCTGGGCCTGCAGCTGATGCAGCCGGCCAGCGAGTGGGTGCGCGAAGCCCCGCGCGAACTGCGCACGCTGACGCCGAAGCTGCAGAAGCTGACCAAGCCCGTGCAGGACGCCAACAAGGCGGCCGAGAACATCGCCCGCGTGGCCGGCGGCGAAAGCACCGCCAAGCCGGTGCAGGTGGTGCGCACCGAGGTCAACGACCCGTACAAGTCGCTGACCGCGACGCCGATGATGGTGGCCTCGATACTGGCGGTGGTGCTCCTGACGTTCTTCTTCATGGTCTACGGCCAGGACCTGCAGCGGCATGCGATCGCGCTGCTGCCGGAC
>JANJSW010000325.1 GCA_024711415.1 Thermomonas sp.
GTCAGCATCACCATCTCCAGGATGGTGGCCACGCCGCGGCCTTCGCCGCCGACGCGGAACGCCCAGGCATCGTCGAACTCCACTTCGCTGGACGCATTCGACCAGTCGCCAAGCTTGTCCTTCAGCCGCATCAGCCGCAGCGCATTCTTGGTGCCGTCCGGGCACCAGCGCGGCAGCAGGAAGCAGCTCAGCCCGCCGGGCGCCTGCGCCAGCACCAGGAAGGCATCCGACATCGGCGCGGAGAAGAACCATTTGTGCCCGGCCAGCGTGTATTCGCCGTCCGCACCCAGCGGCGTTGCGCGGGTGGTGTTGGCGCGCACGTCGCTGCCGCCCTGCTTCTCGGTCATGCCCATGCCGAGGGTGACGCCGCGCTTGTCCGCCATCGGCACGTCACGGCCGTCGTACTCGAACGCGCAGGCCAGCTCCGCCCATTCGCGCAGCGCCGGCGCCTGCCGCAGTACCGGCACCGCGGCGTGGGTCATGGTCAGCGGGCAGCTGCTGCCCGGCTCGGCCTGGTAGTGCAGATAGCTCAGCGCCGCGCGCGCGACGTGCGCGCCCGGCTGCGGCTGCGCCCACGACAGTCCGGCCACGCCGTGCGCGATCGCGGTACCCATCACCTCGTGCCAAGCGGCGTTGAAGGCGACGCGGTCGACCCGGCGGCCGTAGGCATCGTGCGTCTGCAGGCGCGGACGGTCGCGGTGGGCGTCGTCGGCCAGCCGCAGCAGGGTGTCGCCGGCCAGCGCGCCGTAGTCGGCCAGCCGGGCGACGAAGCTGGCGCCGCTCTCGCGCAGCACCGCTTCGCGCAGGCCGGGATCGTCGCCCCACAGGTCGAACGGCCCGGGCGCGGGCGGCTGGTTGAGGACGTCGCTTGCGCCTGCGTGGGTCATCGCCTTGCTCCTGCCGGGTCGGCCCATTCTGCGCTCAAGCCAATGCATCGATCCCGACCGCCGCGGCCACGCACCACAGCACCGCGGTCCACGCCGGCCAGCGCAGCCCGGCCAGCAGCGCGAAGCCGACCACGGCAATCGCCGCGTCCACCGGCGCGCGCACGCCGCCGCTCCAGACCGGATCGATGAACACCGCCGCCAGCAGGCCGACCACGGCGGCGTTGATGCCGGCCATCGCGCTGGCTGCGCGGCGGTGCCGCACCAGCCCGGCCCACAGCGGCAGCATCCCGGCCAGCAGCAGGAAGCCGGGCAGGAACATCGCCAGCAGCGCCACCAGCGCGCCCACTGCCGGCGGCAGGCCCAGCGGGATTTCCGCGCCGAGGAACGCCGCCAGCGAGAACATCGGCCCCGGCACCGCCTGCGCCGCGCCGTAGCCGGCCAGGAAGCTGTCCGCGGGCAGCCAGCCCGGCGCCACCAGCGACTGCTGCAGCAGCGGCAGCACCACATGGCCACCGCCGAACACCAGCGCGCCGGCGCGATAGAACGCCGCCGCCACCCCGGCCAGCGTGGGCGTGGCGCTGGCCGGCAGCAGCAGCGCGGCCAGCAGCCCCAGCAGGAACAGCGTCAGGCAGGCGAAGGCGATGCGGCGCCCACCGCCGAACGGGAACAGCGCCGTCGTCGGCGCCGCAGCCTGCCGGCACCACCACGTTCCCAGCACTGCGCCCAGCGCGATCGCCGCCAGCTGCAGCCACGCATTGCCGGTGGCCAGCACCAGCGCTGCCGCCCCGGCCGCGAGCAGCAGCCGCGGCAGGTCCGGCGCCAGCTGCCGCGCCATGCCCAGCAGGCCGTGCGCCACCACCGACACCGCCACCAGCTTCAACCCGTGCAGCGCCGCCGCACCCGCGCCTGAGCCCAGCCGCGGCGCCAGTGCGGCGAACCCCAGCATCAGCAGCGCCGACGGCAGGGTGAACCCGGCGAACGCCGCCAGCGCGCCGCGCCAGCCGGCGCGCGCCAAGCCGATGCCGAACCCCATCTGGCTGCTGGCCGGCCCGGGCAGGAACTGGCAGACCGCCAGCAGCTGGGCGAAGTGGGTATCGTCCAGCCAGCCGCGGCGACGCACGAAGGCCTCACGCAGGTAGCCGATGTGGGCGATGGGCCCGCCGAACGCGGTCAGCCCCAGCCGCAGGAAGGCGACGAACACCTCGCCAGCGCTGCCGGGCGGATTCGATCGGGTTGGCGGGACGGCAGTAGGCATCAAGGCAGGAATGGCGCGGCGGTTCCGCGGCGGCCACGATACCCGGCGGATGTTGCGTTTGCCGCGACCCTCAGGCCTCGGCGGCCTGCGGCGCGGCCATCCCCTTGCCGTAGATCCCGGAACGGTCGAAGCAGCAGATCCGCCGCTTGCCCGCCGCCAGCATGTCGCAGGCATTGCCGATCCGGCGCTCGCGGGTCTCGGCCTGTTTCGCGGTGCCCAGCCATTGGATGAAATCGCGGCGCGCGGCCGTGGTCAGGGTTTTCCACTGCGCCAGCGCCTCCGGCGCGTCCGCCAATGCATCGCGCAGATCGGTCGGCAGCCGCGGCTCCGGCGCCTTCCCTGCCGGCGCCAGCGACAGCGCCACGCTGTCGCCAACCGCCACGCCGGCGGCTTCATGCAGTGCGCGCGGCAGCTTCAGCCAGTGGCCGCCTTCGCCATCCGGTTCCAGGGTCGCGGTGAAGGCCTGACCCTCCAGCGTGCCGTCCACCGCCACCATTCCGCGCGACGGCAGCCTGTCGCTGGCCGCCTGCGGCAGGCGCAGGAACCGCCAGCTCGCGTTCCTCGGACTGGCCGGGCGCAGCAGCGTGGCCGTGCAGCGGATGGCGAAGCCGGGCGCGGCCATCGCGGTCAGCCTTGCGCCACGCGCGCGGCCACCGCATCGGCGTGCAGCGCCTCGTTCAGCTCGTCCACCACGATCGCCCAGTCGGCGTCCTCCCGCCATTCCTCGCGGATGAACTGGCGCTGGCCGTCGTTCCAGAACGGCGCCTCGGAGATCCGCAGCGTTTCCGGCAGCTGGTGGCTGCGGATGAAGGCGGCGATCTCGGGCTTGCCCGCCGGCAAGCCCAATTGCAGGAACAGGTTGGTCATGCACGATTCGGTGGTGTCCATGCGCGGCTCCGGCAAGGGGAACGGTTCG
>JANJSW010000341.1 GCA_024711415.1 Thermomonas sp.
GATCGCCGCCTCGACATCGGCGGCATCGCCATCGGCGACCTGTGCATACGGTTGCGCATGTGCGGGATCGAAGACCGGCAGCCAGCGGGTGCTGGTCGCTTCGCCGCGGGCCGCGCCGATGACATGTCCGAACCGTCGCATCCCACCAGTTTACTGCGGCGGGCGTGACGGCTGGCAATGCGGGCACAGGAACAAGGGCCGCGACTGGCTGGCGATGCGTGCGATCGGGGTGCCGCAGTGCTCGCAGGGCTGGCCCTCGCGCTTGAATACGCGGAAGCGGAAGCGCTCGCCTTCGTGCGCCAGGTAGTCGGCGCGCATGCCGGGCGTGGGCTCGATGCCGCGGGTGGCGTAGCTGTGGCGCGGGATCGTCAGCAGCGCCTGCGCGAGCGCGCTGGTCTGGGTGGCGTCGAGATCGCGCGGGCGCAATGCCGGATGCAGGCGCGCAGCGAACAGCACCTCCGCGCGCAGGTAGTTGCCCATCCCGGCAAGGAAGCCCTGATCCAGCAACAGCGCGCCGAGCGCGCGGCCGCAAAACGCCGGCGACTGCAGGCGCGCGGAGACGGCCTCCACATCCAGCGCAGGATCCAGCACATCCGGCCCCAGCCCCTGCAGGAACGGGTGCGCCTCGATCTCGTCGCTGCGCCACAGTTCGATGTCGGAGGCCGAATACAGCAGGATCGCGGCGCGTGCGGTTTCCAGTGCGACCCGCAGGCTGCGCGTGGAGTCCGGGCGCTGGCCCGGTAGCGCCACCTTCCACACGCCGTACAGCTGGTTGTGGGAGTACAGCGTCCAGCCGTTGTCGAAGGCGGTCAGCAGTGCCTTGCCGCGCGGGGTGATGGAGAGGATGCGGCTGCCCACCAGCTCGGCTTCGAAGCGCTGCAGCCGGGGGAATGCAAACTGCGCCCGCAGCACGGTCTGCCCGGCCACCGCCGCGGCCAGGCGGTCGGCGGCGCGGCGGATTTCCGGACCTTCCGGCATCGGCTCAGATCGACTGCATGCGGCCGCCGTCCACCGCGATGGACTGGCCGTTGACGTAGCCCGCGGCCGGGCTGCACAGGAAGGCGATCACGCCGCCGGGTTCTTCGGCTTCGGCGAAGCGGCCCGCCGGCACCGTGGCCAGCATCGCCTGCGCCACCTCGTCCCGGGTCTTGCCGGAGGCCGCGCTGCGGTCGGCCAGGATTTGCTCCAGCCGGCGCGTGCGGGTGTAGCCGGGTAGCACGTTGTTGACCGTGATGCCATCCCCGCCGAGTTCGCGCGAGAGGGTCTTGGCCCAGCTGGCCACCGCGCCGCGGATGGTGTTGGAGACGCCGAGGTTGGGGATCGGTTCGTACACCGAGGTCGAGATCACGTTGACGATGCGGCCCCAGCGCGCCGCGCGCATGCCCGGCAGCAACGCCTGCACCAGCGTCTGGTTGGCGAGCAGGTGCTTGCGGAAGGCATCGAGGTAGGCGTCGATGGAGGCGGCATGCGCCGGGCCGCCGGGCGGGCCACCGGTGTTGTTGATCAGGATGTGCACCGGCGCGCGCGCCGCCAGCGCGGCCACGGCACCGCGCAGGGCGTCGGTGTCGGCGACATCGGCGACGAGGCAGTCATGCGCTTGCCCCTGCGCGCGCGGCAGCGTCGTGGCGATGTCGCGCAGCACCTCCTCGCGACGCGCCAGCAGGGTGACGTCTGCGCCGAGCTGCGCCAGTTCGATGGCGGCGGCGCGGCCGATGCCTTCGGTGGCGCCGCAGACCAGCGCGTGCTTGCCGGAAAGATCGAGGTTCATGCGGGCTCCCTGGGCAGGCCCCGATTGTAACGGGGCCCTGCCGGTGCCGATTCCTGCGCTTTCGCCGCGTGGTTCCTACAGCGGCCCCATCCCGATCATCCGTGCCAGCCACAGCGATGCCGCCGCCAGCGCGCCGCCGATGCCGGTGGCGGCCAGCACGTCGCTGGGATAGTGCAGGCCCAGCACCACGCGGGACAGCGCGACGCTGGCGGTGAACGGCACCAGCAGCCAGGCCAGCAGCGGGTAGTGCGCCACCGCCACCACGCTGAAGGCGACCGCATGCAGGGTATGCCCGGACGGAAAGCTGAACTCGTCCAGCGGCGCCACCCGGGCGCGGATGCGCAGGTCGCTGGCGAACGGGCGCGGGCGGCGGGTCCAGTGTTTCAACCGCTTGTACAGCAGCAGCGCAACGAACCCGGTGGCGGCAAGGTGCAGCGATGCGCGCAGGCCGTCGAGGCCGTCCAGCGCCACCAGCAGGCCCATCAGCGCGTACCAGAACACGCCATCGCCCAGCCGGCTGACGGTGGCGAAACAGCGGAACGGCAGGCGGCGCGCGCACAGCGCGTTGGCGCGCAGGCACCAGCCGTGTTCCATCGACAGCGGTCGCTCAGGGGACGGTGGTCGCGGCATGGATATCGCTCCGTATGGCCAGCGATTGCAGGAGGTGGTCGAAGGCCTCGGCCACCCGCGCCGGGCGCAGTGCCGCCACCGCGTCGCGGCAGGCCGGGCGCATGCGTGCGCGCAGTCCGTCGTCGCCGGCCAGGCGCAGGGCGGCAGCGATGAAGCCCGCATCGTCGTGCAGCGCAACCGCCGCGCCGTGGACGCCGTCGCGCAGGAATTCACGCGCGGCGCCGTAGTCGAACGCCACCACCGGCACGCCGCTGGCCAGCGCTTCCAGGGTGACGTTGCCGAAGGTTTCGCTGCGGCTGGGGAACAGGAACAGGTCGCCGCTGGCGAAATGCCGGCCCAGCGCCTGGCCGCGCTGGATGCCGCAGAAGAGGAAATCCGGATTCTCGCGCTGCAGCGCTTCGCGCGCGGGTCCGTCGCCTACCCAGATGAAACGCGCTTCCGGGCGCACCCGCTGCAGTTCGCGGAACGCGCGTACGGCCAGCGGCAGGTTCTTTTCCGCGGCGATCCGGCCGACGTGGATCACCGCCAGCGCGTGCGGATCCAGCCCCCATTCCCGCCGCAGCATTTCGTCGCGGTGTTCGGGATGGAATGCCGTGGTGTCCACCGCGCGCGGCAGCCGGACCACGTTGCGGAACCGCTGCGCCTGCAGGAACGCCTGCAGTTCCCGGGTCGGCACCAGCGTCGCTTGCGCGCCGTTGTGGAAGTGCCGCATCCAGCGCAGCGCCGTGCCTTCCAGCCAGGGCGCGCCGTAGCTGCGCACGTAGTCGTCGAAGCGGGTGTGGAAGCCGGTGGCGGCCGGGATGCCCAGCCGGCGCGCGGCGCGCAGCGCCGACCAGCCCAGCGGGCCTTCGGTGGCCACGTAGATCGCATCGGGCCGCGCCTGCCGCCAGTGCGCATGCAGCAGCCGGGCGGCGGGCAGGCCGAACCGCAGGCCGGGATAGCGGGGCAGGGCGGCGCCGCGCACCAGCAGCGTCTCGGCAGGAGGATCGACTTCGCCATCCTGGCGCGGGCGCACCATCGCGACGTCATGGCCGCGCTGGCGCAGGCCCTGTTCCAGCCCCTGCACGGTCAGCGCGACGCCATTGACTTCGGGCGGATAGGTTTCGGTGACGATGCCGTAGCGCATGGGCGACTCCGCCAGCACGGGCTGGTCGCGGCACAGCGTCGGCGACGGCGGTGACCGGCCCGTGTCGCGCGGATGACCCGTGGATGACGGCCGGCGGCGTCGCGCCGGCGCCACTTACAATGCCGGCTCCGGAGATCCTGTCGTTTGCCCATGTCCCTTGAATCCGCCGGGCCTTCCGGCGTCGATGTCGCCATCGTTGGTGGCGGCGCCGCCGGCGTGCTGGTTGCCACCCGCCTGCTGGCCGATCCCGCCTGCCGCCTGCGCGTCGCCATCATCGAGCCCGCCGCCGAACTGGCCCGCGGCGCCGCGTATGCAACCCGCCAGCCCGCGCACCTGCTCAACGTCACCGCCGGGCGGATGAGCGTGTTCGCCGAAGACCCGGGGCATTTCGTGCGCTTCCTGTCCGGCGGCGATACCGGCGCGGCCGAGGCGCTGTCCAGCAGCTTTGCGCCGCGCCGCGACTACGGCCGCTACCTGCGCGAGACCCTGTGCGCGCAGCCGCGCCATCCGGCGCTGCAATGGCTGCGCGATCGCGTGACCGATATCGAACGCCGCGAGGGCGACAACCTGCTGACGCTCGCGTCCGGCGCCACCCTGGCGGCCCGCGCGGTGGTGCTGGCGGTGGGCAATGCACCGCGGCGCATTCCCGCCGCGCGGCTGCACGGCGCGGTGCGTCTGGCTGATGCCTGGGATTACCAAGGCGTGGCCGCCATTCCCGCCGATGCCGACGTCTGCATCATCGGCTCCGGATTGAGCATGGTGGACGCGGTGCTCAGTCTGGCCCACGGCGGCCATCGTGGCCGCATCCGGGTGCTGTCGCGCCATGGCCTGATGCCGCTGGCGCATGCAGAGTCCGGCGGGACAGACACTGCCCCCATCGATGCACTGCTCGCACTCGGCCTGCGCGGGCGGCTGCGCCTGGTCCGCGCGTGGACGCGTGCGGCCAGCGAAGCCGGTGAGCCCTGGCAATGGGTGTTCGATCGCCTTCGTCCGCACGGGCAGGCGCTGTGGCGCTCGCTGGGCCATGCCGAACAGCAGCGCTTCCTGCGGCATCTGGTGCGCCAATGGGACATCCACCGCCACCGCATTGCGCCGCAGGTTGCGCAGGTGCTGGAGGCACTGCGGGCCGATGGGCGCCTGGACGCGGTGGCGGGCCGCCTGCAGTCGGTGGAGGCGCGCGCGGATGGCAGCCACGACATCCGGTATCGGCCGCGTCGCGGCGATGGCGAGCAGGTCATCCGCGCCGACTGGCTCATCAACGCCACCGGCGTTGAAACCCATATCGACCTGCAGCCGGATACCTTGCTGGGTGCCCTGCGCGCGCGCGGTCGCGTGCTGCCGGGCCCGCACGGGATCGGCATCGCCAGCGAGGAGCCCGGCCGGGTGATCGACGCCCGCGGTCAACCCGATCCGACGCTGCTGGTGCTGGGGGCGATGCGGACCGGCACGCTGTGGGAGAGCCTGGCCATCCCGGAGTTGCGTGGACAGGCGCAGGCGTTGGCCGGGCATCTGCGCGCGATGCTTGGCGAGCGCGTGGATCCCGCGGGCTGATTGCCGCGCGACGGGGGCTGGCCGCTCAGGCGGCCTCGTCGATGGCGAGCTGCGTGGCTTCGCGCACGAACCAGCCGTCTTCCCGCGGGCAGAAGCTGGCGCAGCTTTCCAGCGGCGCCTGGTAGACATGTACCGAGACCGCGATGCGGTCCGGATCCGCGTTGTGGATGGTGTGGTATTCGTGCGGCGGAATCAGGCTGCCGGCGCTGCCGGGGCCAGCGCTGCTGCGCCCTGCGACGCGGAAGCGGAACCGCTCGCCTGCCTGTTCCTCCAGTTCGTACTGGACGATGTCCAGCTGGCCCTGCCAGACGCCTTCCACGCACCAGCGACCGTCATGGTCATGCAGCGGGGTGCCCTGTCCTGGGCCCCAGGTCATGGCCACCACGCTGTAACCGTGCTCGGCGCTGCGGTAGAGCTCCCGCCGCGCGTAGTGCCCGGCCAGAGGCGCGTGCACGCAGTCGGGAAGGCAAACCCCGGGATCGGCGATCAGCGCAGCCAGCGCGTCGCGCAGCGCAGCGGTGACGGCATGCACTTCGCCCAGCGCCACCGCGTCATCCAGTAACGCATGAAAGCGCGCGCTTCCCGGGAAGGCGAGCTGCGGGAGGGGTGCGGATGGGCGGGAAAGCGTCACCCGCGGAGTCTAATGCAGCGGGGCTGGCGATCCGCTGCCGCCGTCATCGGCGGTGCCATGCGAAGCGGGCTTCGCAGGAAAAACAAAGGGCCAGGCTGCGGAGCCTGACCCTTGCATGGTGCCGGAAGTGGGACTCGAACCCACACGCTTTTAAGGGCGGCGGATTTTGAGTCCGCTGCGTCTACCGATTCCGCCATTCCGGCGCGGGCGCGCAGTATAGCCGAGCGGCGTGCTCAGGCCACCTTGCCGCTGGGCAGGGCCGCGGCCGGCAGTGCGCGCAGGAAGCCGGCCACGGCGGGGCCGAAGCGTGCTTCGTCGACCAGGAAGGCGTCGTGGCCCTGCGGCGACGGCATCGGCAGGAAGCGGGTGTCGCAGCCGGCGTTGCGCAGGCCGGCGGCGATCTCTTCCTGCTGCTGGATCGGGAACAGGATGTCGGTCTTGACCCCGATCACCAGCGCGTGGCGCACGCCCTCGATGGCGGCCAGGCCGCCCGCGGTATCGCCAGCGTGCGCCTCGCCGAGGTCGAACCAGTCCATCGAGCGGCTGAGGTAGAGGTAGCAGTTGGGGTCGTACTTGTGCACGAAGCGGCGCGCATGGGCCTCGAGGTAGCTCTCCACCTCGAACTCCAGCCCGAACGGGTCTTCGCCCTCGCGACGATCGGAGTCCAGCCGTACCCGGCCGAAGCGGCCGTCCCACTCCAGCGCCGAGCGGTAGGTGATGACGCCCAGCTTGCGCGCCATGCGCATGCCGTGTTCGGGGTAGTTCTCCGCATCGTCGTAGGCGCCGCCGTTCCACTGCGGGTCGAGGCGGATGGCTTCGCGCTGGAGGGAGCGGATGGCGATGGAGAACGGCAGCGCGCGCGCCGCGCCGCAGATATTGATATGACTGCGGGCGATGCCGGGATGGCGGGCCAGCAATGCCAGAGCGCTCATCCCGCCCATCGAATTGCCGACCACGCAGGCCAGCCGCTGGATGCCCAGCCCGCGCACCAGCGCCGCGGAGGCGTCGGCGCCGTCCTCGATCGACAGCTCGGGGAAGTCCAGGCGATAGGGCTGGCCGCTTCCGGGATTGATCGAAGCCGGCCCGGTGCTGCCCTTGCAGCTGCCGAGCGGGTTGACGCAAACCACGAACCAGCGGCGGGTGTCGATGGGCTTGCCGGGGCCGATCATCCATTCCCACCAGCCCGGCGCGGGGTCGGCTTCGCTGGACGCAGCGTGCGCGTCCGGCGACATGCCGGTGAGGACCAGGATGGCGTTGCTGCCGTCGGCATCCAGCCGGCCCCAGGTTTCATACGCCAGGCGCGCGCCGTGCAGCGCGCCGCCGCGCTTCATCGGAAACGGCGAGGGCAGATCGAACCAGCGGGTGCCGGGAGGGATGAATTCGGCCATGGCGGTACGAGGGGGAAGACCGGTAGGCCATCATCCCCCCTGACGAAGCGGACGGTCATGCCTTTTAGGCATGCCGGCATGAACCGGTGGTTACTGCGCGCCGATCACCAGCCGCACCGGCTTGTCGGCCGGCAGTTTCACCCGCACCGGCCTGGACTCCAGGTCGCCTTCCTGGCGACTGGCATCGCCATTCGCGGACAGCCGCGCCACCAGCTCGACTTCCTGCATCTGCGACAGCTTGAGGGTGGGCATGGGACTGTCGGCATCACCAAGCGCGGCACTGAACGGCAGTTCCGAGACCGCGTGCTTCTGCGCGGCCACCGGCATCGGTGAACCGGGCTGGCGGGCGATCACGAAGACCGTGGCATCCGGCCGCAGGCGCACCCGCTCGGCCAGTGCCGGGTCCAGTGCCACTTCCACCTCCAGCAGGGCGGCCGCGGCAGGCTGCGCGGCGGCTTCGGCCAGCGGCGGCAGTCCGGCATCGGCGCGGGCGGCGTTGATTTCCTTGCGCAGGCTGGTGGCGGTGTCGGCGCTGACCTGCGTCAGCAGCGGCGCCCAGGTGGCGGCGGCCTCCGCATGCTTGCCGGCCTGACGCTGGGCCACGCCGAGGAACCAGCGTGCGCGCTGGTGGTTGGGGTCGGCCTTGAGCGCGGCCTGCAACAGCGCCAGCGCTTCGGCGTCGAACGCGCGGCTGGGGTGGGCCATGGCGCGCGACTGTGCGGCTTCGGTGAGGAAGTCGGCGTTCTCGGGCGCCAGCCTGGCGGCCTTGGCGAAGGCGTCGCGGGCGTTGGCGGCATCGTCCATGCGCAGGTAGGCCTGGCCGAGCAGTGCCCAGCCTTCGGCCTGCTGCGGGTCGCGGGCCAGCGCGGCCTTGAGCTGGACCACCGCTTCCTCCAGCGTGCGCGGCGCCTGCCGGGAGGCCGGATCCAGTGCCTGCGGAGTCCCCACCAGCTGGTACAGCAGGCCGGTGGAAAGCAGGGTGATCAGGCCGATGCCCAGCGCCACGCCGCGCGCATCGCGCCACAGCGGGCGCAGCAGCGTGGCCAGCACGATCAGGCACAGCAGCGCGGCAAAACCCAGGAAAGCGGCCATCACCACTCCTGCCCGTCGTCGCTGGCGGCCGGGGTGGCCGCAGGCTTGCGCCGGCGCACGATGGCGGCGACCACGCCGGCGCCGGCCAGCAGCACCACCGCCGGGCCGATCCACAGCAGCAGGGTGCCGCCTTCGAGCTTCGGCTTGTACAGCACGAATTCGCCGTAGCGCTGCACCAGGTAGTCCTTGATCTGCGCGTCGCTCATGCCCTTGCGCATCAGCTCCAGCACTTCGCGCCGCAGCTGCAGCGCGATCAGCGCGTTGGAGTCGGCCAGCGACTGGTTCTGGCACATCACGCAGCGCAGCTGCAGGGTCAGCGCGTGGAAGCGGGCTTCCTCGGCGGCATCCTGGAACTGCAATGGCGCGGCGTCGGCCTGCTGGTTGGCCTGGGCGAAGGCGGGCTGGGCAAGCCCGCACGTCAGCACCAGGCCAAGGGACAGGCCGGCAATCCGGATCCTGCCCCGGCCAAGGAAGTTGGCGACCTGGCTCATCGCTCGGCCTCGATCCTGGCGACCATCGGCAGCAGCTCCTTGGCGATCAGTTCGTCGGTCAGCGGGCCCACGTGCTTCCAGCGCACGATGCCCTTGCCGTCCACGAGGAAGGTTTCCGGTGCGCCGTACACGCCCCAGTCCAGCGCGGTGCGGCCCTCGACGTCGGACAGCACCACCATGAACGGATTGCCGAACTGCTCCAGCCAGCGCAGCGCGTCGGCGGGCTCGTCCTTCCAGTTGTAGCCGACCACGCGCAGGCGCTTGGTCTCGGCGAACTTGGTCAGCACCGGGTGCTCCACCCGGCACTCCACGCACCAGCTGCCCCAGACGTTCATCAGGAACGGCTGGCCGCGCAGGTCGGACAGCTTCACCGTGTAGGTGGGGTCGTGC
>JANJSW010000343.1 GCA_024711415.1 Thermomonas sp.
GGATCACTGGGTGGACGTTTCCCGTATCGGAACGCGTATTCCTTGATCAATGCCTGGCCAGGGGCACGGCCGTTCAACCAAGAGGGGATGCACGAATGAAGCAGAAGCAAAGCGGCATGACCATGCTGGGGTTCCTGATGGTGCTGTGCCTTGTGATTTTCTTCGCCTTTTGCGCGATGAAGATCGTGCCCATGTACATCGAGTTCTATTCGGTGAAACAGGCGCTCAAGGGGCTTGCCGAAGACCAGTCCCTGGCGGGCGCGAGCAAGGAGAAGATCCGGCAAATGTACCTGCGCCGGCTCGAGATGAGCTACGCCGACCACGTCAAGAAGATGGACGCGATGAAGTTCGAGTCCGCCGACGGCGGGGTGAAGATGGTGGTGGACTACGAGCGCCGCGAGTCGCTGCTCGCCAACCTCGACGTGG
This sequence comes from Thermomonas sp., assembly GCA_024711415.1. Taxonomy (GTDB): domain Bacteria; phylum Pseudomonadota; class Gammaproteobacteria; order Xanthomonadales; family Xanthomonadaceae; genus Thermomonas. Next base: position 427 of record JANJSW010000343.1, read on the forward strand.
TCGGCAAGTTCCACGCCGAGCAGGTGCTGGCGCGTGGCACCAGCGGCGAGTGATCGCACGCCGCCGGCGTTCGCCGGCCATGTGTTCGCGGATCCCGCGCTGCTGGCGCAGGCGCTGACCCACCGCAGCGCGGGCAGTCCGAACAACGAGCGGTTGGAATTCCTCGGCGACGCGCTGGTCAACCAGTTCGTCGCCGAGGCGCTGTATCGACACTGGCCCAGGGCCGACGAAGGCGCGTTGACCCGCGCCCGCGCCGAACTGGTGCGCGAATCCGCGCTCGCCGGCATCGCCCGCGGGCTCGACATCGGCCCGCGGCTGGTGATGGGGCCGGGTGAAATGAAGACCGGCGGCCATCGCCGCGATTCCATCCTTGCCGACGCGGTCGAGGCCATCGTTGCCGCGATCTACCTGGACGCCGGCTTCGACGCCTGCCGGGCGACGGTGCTGCCCTGGTTCGCGCCCCTCATCGACGCCCTGCCGTCGCCCAACAAGGTCGGCAAGGACGCCAAGACCCGCCTGCAGGAATGGCTGCAGGGGCGGCAGCACCCGCTGCCGGTCTATGCGCTGCTGCACGAGGGCGGCGAGGACCACGCACGGATCTTCAGCGTCAGCTGCACCCTTGTCAGCCCGCCCCTGCGCACCGAAGGGGAGGGAAGTTCGCGGCGCGCCGCCGAGCAGGTGGCCGCGGGCGCGATGCTGGAACTCCTCGAGTCCTGCTGACCCCAGCCGCACGGCCCACGTCCGGGAATCTCCGGCAATTGAAGCGGCGGACCGGGCCGCGCTCTACAATCCGCGCATGAATCCCACATCCCGCAGCGGCGCGGTGGCCGTCATCGGCCGCCCCAACGTCGGCAAATCCACCCTGGTCAACGCGCTGGTCGGCGCCAAGATCAGCATCACCTCCAACCGTCCGCAGACCACCCGGCACCGCCTGCTGGGCATCGCCACATTCCCCGGCGGCCAGCTGCAGCTGGTGGACACGCCCGGCATCCACGGCGAGCAGGGCAAGCGCTCCGGCAAGGCGATGAACCGGATGATGAACCGCGCCGCCCGCGGCGCGCTGGAAGGCGTGGACGCCGCGCTGCTGGTGATCGAGGCCGGGCGCTGGGACCACGAGGACGGACTGGCCTTCGACGCACTGCGCGAGGCTGGCCTGCCGGTGGTGCTGGTGGTCAACCAGGTCGACAAGCTCAAGGACAAGACCGCGCTGCTGCCGTTCATCGCCAAGGTGACGGAAGGACGCGAATTCGCCGCGGTGCATCCGTTGTCGGCGCTCAAGCGCAGCGGGCTGGAGCCGCTGGTCACCACCCTGCTGGGGCTGATGCCGGAAGGCGAACCCGCGTTCGGCGAGGACGAGATCACCGACAAGAGCCAGCGCTTCCTTGCCGGCGAGCTGGTGCGCGAGCAGCTGATGCGCCGGCTTGGCGAGGAGCTGCCGTACGCCACCACGGTGGAAGTGGAGCGGTTCGAGGAGGAACCCTCGCCCAAGACCGGCGTGATGTACCGCATCGATGCAGTGATCTGGGTAGAGCGCGAAGGCCAGAAGGCCATCGTGATCGGCAAGGGCGGCGAGCGCCTGCGCGACATCGGCAAGCACGCCCGCGAGCAGATGGAGCGGCTGTTCGACGCCAAGGTGTTCCTGCAGACCTGGGTGCGGGTGCGCGAAGGCTGGAGCGACGACGAAGCCGCGCTGCGCGCGCTGGGCTATCACGACTAGGCGCTTCGCCTTCCGGTCCGCGGGGCTTCAGCCGGGGCGTCGTGCTCGCGGCTGGCCGCAGCGCGCACCGGAGCGACGGCCGCGGCTGGGGCCGCTCCTACAATAGGCGCATGCGCTACGCCGCCGAACCCGCCTTCGTCCTGCATGCCCGCCCGTGGCGGGAAACCAGCCTGCTGGTCGAAGTTCTGAGTGCGGAGCACGGCCGCATCGGGCTGGTGGCGCGGGGGGTGTCGGGGCCGAAGAAGCATGTGCTGCGGGCGGCGTTGCAGCCACTGCAGTCGATCCGTTTCGATGCCGTGCAGAAGGGCGAACTGGCGCAGCTGGCCGCTGCCGAGGCGGTGGACGCCGCGCCGCTGCTGCAGGGCGATGCCGCGCTGGCAGCCTTCTACGTCAACGAACTGTGCCTGCGCCTGGCGCCGCGGCATGTGCCGCAGCCGGAACTGCACGCGGGCTACGCGCAGGTGCGCGAGCGCCTGCGTGGCGGCGAACCGCTGGCGTGGACGCTGCGCCGGTTCGAGCGCGACCTGCTGGAGGCGCTGGGGGTGGGATTGGCGTTCGGGCTGGACGGTGACGGCGGCGACATCGATCCTGCCGCACGCTACCGGCTGGACCCCGAGGAAGGGCCGCGCCGGCTGCGCAGCGAGCGCGCAGGCGAACGCCGCGATGCTGCGACCGGTCGGGCGCTGCTGGCACTGGCGGCGGACCTGCAGCCAGGAAGCGAGGACCTGGCCAGCCTGCGCCTGCCGCTGCGGACGGTGCTGCTGCACCATCTCGGCGGTCGCGGGCTGAAGTCGTGGGAAATGCTGGGTGAACTGGGGCGGTTGGGCGCGCCGAAGGAGATCGGCGCGTCCTGACCGCGCCGGCTCAGCGGTGCAGCTCGCCCGCTGCTTCCGGCTGGTAGCGGATCGACAGCACGTGCAGCCGGGCGCTGCGGCCGCCCGGCATCGGCCAGTCGATGCTGTCGCCCACCCGCAGGCCCAGCAGGGCGCTGCCCACCGGGGCAAGGATCGATACCTTGTCGCTGCTGCCATCGGCATCGCGCGGATACACAAGGGTCAGCTCGTATTCGTGGGCTTGCTGCTGGTCGTCGATGACCTTCACCAGTGCGGTGGAGTTCATGGTGATGACGTCGTTTGGCATGTCGCCGGGCTCGACCAGTTCGGCGCGCTCCAGCTCCTCGCGCAGCGGCGCGGTGTTCAGGCTGCGGTACTGCGGACGGTCCAGCAGGTCCTCGATGCGCTCCACGTCCACGCGGGACAGCAGCAGGGCGGGACGTTGGTTGGCGGTACTCATGTCGCAAAGACTCCTGCAAAGCAATGCGGGCGGCGCGGCTGGCGCGTCGCCCGCGGATGTTCTGGAATTTGGGGGAACATTAGCCGCGATTCAACGGCCCGGCAACCTTCAGGGGAACAGGAAACCGGCCGCGACCCGCCGGCCTTCGCCGGCCAGCACCGTGTAGGTGCGCGCGGCGGCGGCGTTGGACATGACTTCGATGCCGATCCCGCGCCGCAGGCAGGCGGCCAGGGTGGCGGCGGGCGGGAATACCTGGTGGGCGCCGGTGCCCAGCAGCACCAGTTCCGGCGCCAGCGCCAACAGCGGCTCGAGGTCGGTGGCCGCGATTGCGGCGGCGTCGCGCACCGGCCAGTCCTCGACCAGCGCTTCCGGGGCGATGATGAAGCTTGCGGTCAGTCGCCGCTCGTTGACCAGCGCGCCGCTGCCGTCGGCGCCGCGCAGGAAGTACTGGTAGTCCGGGCGTTCGAGGTTCAGCTGCATCTTGGATCGTGGCTGTGGTCAGCCGCGCGGCAGGACGATCTGCCGCTTTTCCCTGCTCGGGCGCTAGAGCACCGCGGCTTGGCCGATCCGCTGCACCCGCGCGGCGTCGGCGCGCTCGGCAAGGTCGGTGATCATGGCG
>JANJSW010000349.1 GCA_024711415.1 Thermomonas sp.
CCGGCCTTGGAGTCGCGGCGGGTGCGCACCCAGCCGCGCACGGATACCTGGCCGCCTTCCGGCACCTTCCCGGCCAGCGCGTGGGCCACGGAGATCGTCGTCATCTTGAAATCCTGCGTCGCAAGCATGAAATAGAGCCGGGAGTTTACCGGAGCAACCGCTCCCCTTGGATTAGAATCGACACATGGCCATCCTGCTCACCGACACCGCCCGCGACCGCATCCGCGGTTATCTCGATGCCGACCCCAACGCCCTGGGCCTGCGCTTCGGCGTGTCCCGCAGCGGCTGTTCGGGCTGGGGCTACAAGGTGGACATGGCGCGCGAGCAGGGCGCGGACGACGTGGTGTTCGACGCCGACGGCGTGCGCATCTTCGTCGATGCCGCCAGCCTGCCGCAGGTCGACGGCACCCGCATCGACTTCGTGAAGCAGGGGCTGAACGAACAGTTCACCTTCGACAACCCCAACGTCACCGGCGGCTGCGGCTGCGGTTCCAGCTTCACCACCGGGCCGCTGCCGCTGGCCTGATTTGCGCATAAGCCCTTGATTGGCCATAATGGCCGGCTCCCGCCCGCGGGAGTTCTTGCCCGAACGCGCCTGTCCATGTCACCGGCAGGTGGCCGAGGGCTGCCCGGCCGGCCTCGCGCCAGCCGCCATCCACAAGGAAACCACCATGCGTCACTATGAAATCGTGTTCCTGGTCCATCCGGACCAGAGCGAGCAGGTCCCGGCGATGATCGAGCGCTACAAGGGCGCCATCGAGGCCGGCAACGGCAAGATCCACCGTCTGGAAGACTGGGGCCGCCGCCAGCTGGCCTACCCGATCCAGAACCTGGTGAAGGCGCACTACGTGCTGCTGAACATCGAGGCCGAGCAGTCCGTGCTGGACGAGCTGGTCGACACCTTCCGCTTCAACGACGCGATCCTGCGCCACCTGGTCATGCGTCGCGACGACGCGGTGACCGAGCAGTCCCTGATCATGAAGAACAAGGACGAGAAGGGCGACAAGCCCGAGCGTCGCCGCCGCGACGACGAGAGCGACAGTGCCGTGGGCACTGGCGACAACGAAAACGCCGAAGCCGCCTGAGGATCACGCCCATGTCCAAGTTCTTCCGTCGCCGCAAGTTCTGCAAGTTCACCGCCGAGGGCGTGACCGAGATCGATTACAAGGATCTCAACACCCTGCGCCAGTACCTGACCGAGACCGGCAAGATCGTGCCGAGCCGCATCACCGGTACCAAGTCCAAGTACCAGCGCCAGCTGCAGAACGCCGTCAAGCGCGCTCGCTTCCTGGCCCTGATCCCGTACACGGACAACCACAACGTCTGACGCTTCGCCTGCTCGGCGTGGCGTTGTCGCCGGTCGGACGCGCGCATCCTCATTGACGTCAGTCAACTGCGGTGCGCGCGCCCTCCCGCTCCTAGCCACACCTTCGCAGGCTGTGCGTCAGTCGACCAAACCCGTCCATTCGGACAGCCACCGTTGCGGCGCCTAGCGCGCCGCTAACGAATACGGAGCAACACCATGCAACTGATCCTCCTGCAGAAGGTCACCAACCTCGGCAACCTCGGCGACAAGGTCGACGTGAAGCCGGGCTACGGCCGCAACTACCTGGTGCCGCAGGGCAAGGCCGTGCCGGCCACCGCCGCCAACCTGGCCGAGTTCGAAGCCAAGCGCGCCGAGTACGAAGCCAAGGCCCAGGCCACCCTCGACGCCGCTTCCGCGCGCCAGGCCAAGCTGGCCGATGCCAGCGTGACCGTGGCCGCCAACGCGTCCACCGAAGGCAAGCTGTTCGGTTCGGTCGGCCCGCGCGAAATCGCCGAGGCCCTGACCAAGCAGCTGGGCGTGGAAGTGAACAAGTCGGAAGTGGTGATGGGCGAAGGCCCGCTGCGCCACACCGGCGAGTTCGAGGTGCTGGTGCACCTGCACGCCGACATCGACACCACCGTCAAGGTGGTGGTGGTGCCGGAAGCCGCCTGAGTCTCCAGCGTCATTGCAGTATCCGGACGGGCACCCCAGGGTGCCCGTTCTGCTTTTTGCGGGATGCCTCAGTTGTGTTCGGCGGTGTTCGGCGGTGGGGCCGGGGTGACCGCGGGACAATCGGCGACATGGATGTCGCCGATTAGCCTACATGGATGTACTTGCGGCGTGTCCCGCGGTCACCCCGGCCCTGCCGCCGAACACATGCGGTAATCGACATGGTCGCAATCCGTGAGATGCCCACCGGTTATCCACAGGGTTATCTGCAACGCTCGCCGCTAGCGCCGACTACGATGATCGTTTCCACCGCACAACAACGACCGGCCCGCCATGACGGGCCGACAGGGGAGTCACGCAGCCGATGAGCGCAAGGTCGGGGATCCGTTCCGATGCCAGCTTCCAGACCCGCAACGAGCACCGGGTCGAGCAGCTGCGCGTGCCGCCGCAGTCGATCGAGGCCGAGCAGGCGGTGCTGGGCGGGCTGATGCTGGACCCGAACGCGTTCGACCGCGTGGCCGACCAGCTGGTGGAGGAGGATTTCTACCGGCGCGACCACCAGCTGATCTACCGCGCGGTGCGCGAACTGGTGGAGAAGAACCGCCCTTGCGACGCGGTGACGGTGGGCGAGTGGTTCGATTCGCAGGGGCTTGGCGAGCAGGTGGCCGGCGGCGCCTACCTGGTCGAGCTGGCCGCCAGCACCCCCAGCGCGGCCAATATCAAGGCCTATGCGGAAATCGTCCGCGACAAGGCGGTGCAGCGCCGGCTGATCGACGTCGGTACCACCATCGTCAATGACGGCTTCCAGCCCGAAGGCCGCGACTCCGGTGAGCTGCTGGCGCAGGCCGAATCGGCGGTGTTCGCGATTGCCGAAGGCCATTCGCGCGGCAAGCAGGACTTCACGCCGGTGCGGCGCGCGCTGGCCGAGGCGTTCGAGATCCTGCAGAAGCGCGCCGAGAACGGCGGCGGCATCACCGGCCTGCCGACCGGCTATTCCGAGTTCGACCAGATGACCGCCGGCCTGCAGCCCACCGACCTGATCGTGCTGGCCGCGCGCCCGGCGATGGGCAAGACCACCTTCGCCCTCAACATCGCCGAATACGGCGCGCTGAAGTCGAAGAAGGCGGTGGCGGTGTTCTCGATGGAAATGTCCGCCGGGCAGCTGGCGATGCGCCTGATCTCGTCGCTCGGCCGGGTCAATGCGCAGCGGCTGAAGGTGGGCGACCTGGAGGACGAGGACTGGAGCCGCGTCACCGGCGCCATCGCCCAGCTCAGCGGCATCAAGATCTTCATCGACGATACCCCCGGCCTGTCGCCGGAGGTGCTGCGCGCCAAGGCGCGCCGGCTCAAGCGCGAGCACGACCTGGGCCTGATCGTGATCGACTACCTGCAGCTGATGCAGGTGCCCGGCAACAGCGAGAACCGCGCCACCGAGATCTCCGAGATCAGCCGCTCGCTGAAGGGCCTGGCGAAGGAGCTGAACGTGCCGGTGATCGCGTTGTCGCAGCTCAACCGCTCGCTGGAATCGCGCACCGACAAGCGCCCGGTGATGGCCGACCTGCGCGAGTCCGGCGCGATCGAGCAGGACGCGGACATGATCGTGTTCATCTACCGCGACGAGTACTACAACAAGGAAAACTCGCCGGACAAGGGCCTGGCCGAGATCATCATCGGCAAGCACCGAAACGGCAGCACCGGCAGCTTCAAGCTGAAGTTCTTCGGCGAGTACACGCGCTTCGACAACCTCGCGCACGATTCCGTCGGCAGCTTTGAATGACGGCATGCCGAAGGTTGGCTAGGCAGCCGCGACACCGCGTGTTCGAATAGCGCCCCATGAGCGAACTGATGAGCCAGCGGCCGACCCGGATCGTGGTCGACCTGGACGTGCTGGGCGGCAACCTGCGCGCGATCCGCGCCAGGGTCGGCGTGCCGGTGATGGCGATCGTCAAGGCCAATGCCTATGGCCACGGACTGGTGCCGGTGGCGCACCACCTGCAGGCGCAGGGCGTGGAGCAGCTGGGCGTGGCCTTCGTCGAAGAGGGCATGGCGCTGCGCCGGGCCGGTATCACCGTGCCGATCCTGGTACTGGGCGGCATCCTCGGCCGCCAGGTCGGGCAGCTGATCCAGCACGACCTGGAAATCACCGTGTCCTCGCTGGACAAGCTGCGCAAGGTCGAGGCCGCCGCCGAGCGCCTGGGCCGCAAGGCGGTGATCCACCTGAAGATCGACACCGGGATGGAACGCATCGGCGTGCACAGCTATTCGTGCGGGCCGATGATCGAAGCAGCGGTGGCGTCGACGTGGTGCACGGTCAAGGGCGTGTATTCGCACCTGGCCTGCGCCGACGATCCCACGTCGGCAATGACCGCGCTGCAGCTGGAGCGTTTCCTCGAAGCCTGCGCGCATTTCGAACGCATCGGCGCGCCGATGCCGATCCGCCATCTCGCCAATTCCGGTGGCGTACTGCATTACCCGGAGACCTGGCTGGACATGGTGCGGCCGGGGATCATGCTCTACGGCGTGTTGCCCGACCCCGACGCGCACCGCACGGTGGACGTGAAGCCTGCGCTGTCGCTGATCTCGCAGGTGGTCTATTTCAAGACCGTGCTGGCCGGGCACCCGGTCGGCTATGGCGCCACCTGGGCGCCGCCGCGCGATACCCACATCGTGACCGTGCCGATCGGCTATGGCGACGGCTACCCGCGCGCGCTGTCCAACTGCGGCGAAGTGCTGATCCGTGGCCAGCGGCGGCCGATCGTGGGCCGCCTGTGCATGGACCAGTTCATGGTCGACCTCGGCCCCGACGGCACCGCCTACGTCGAGGACGACGTGGTGCTGATCGGCACCCAGGGCGATGAAACGATCAGCGTCGAGGACGTGGCCGGGCGTGCCGGCACCATCGGTTACGAGATCCTCACCCGCCTCAACGAACGCGTGCCGCGCGAATACGTGGGCGGGCCGGCCGCGGCCGCCTGAGCCGGCGCTGGATAGTCCCGCATCGGCGGACGCGCTCGCGTTGACCGCCTGCGACGTTGCGTGATTCACTCGCCAGGACACAACGGGGAGTGCAGGATGGCCACGTCGAAGCCGCGCCTGAAGCGTCCTGCCGAGCCATTGCGCCGGCCCAAGCGCGAACCGATGTCGCGCGTGGACACCGCCTGGCTGCGGATGGAGCGGCCCACCAACCCGATGATGATCACCGGCGTGCTGATGCTCGCCGAGCCGATGCAGCTTGCGCAGCTGAAGAAGGTGATCCAGCAGCGGTTCCTGTCGTATGCACGGTTCCGGCAGAAGCCCGTCGATGGCGCGGCCGGTGCGCAATGGGTCGAGGACGAGCACTTCGACCTCGACTGGCATGTGCGCCTGGCGGGGTTGCCCGGGCGCCCGGGGCGGGCGTCCGAGAAGCGGGCGCTGGAGCGTTTCGTCAGCGAGCTGGCCTCCAGTCCGCTGGATCCCACCAAGCCGCTGTGGCAGTTCCACCTGGTCGAGCGCTACCAGGGCGGCTCGGCGGTGGTGGCGCGCATCCACCACTGCTATGCCGACGGCATCGCGCTGGTGCAGGTGCTGTTGTCGCTGACCGACACCAGCCGCGAATCGTCCTCGGCCTCCCGGCTCGACAAGGCCTGGCTGAAGGAGCAGGCGGCACCGGTGGCACGCCGGGTGGGCGCGATGGAGCGCTACATGAAGCTCGGCGGCAAGGCGCTTGGGCAGGGCATGGCGATGGTGCAGGACCCGTCGCTGGCCACGCTGCTGGCGAAGGAAGGCGGTGACATCGCCCGCGAGCTGGTGCATGCGCTGGCGCTGCCGGACGACCCGCCGTCCTTGCTGCGCGGCCAGCTGGGCGTCAGCAAGCGGGTCGCGTGGGCCGAGCCGCTGGAACTCGAGGAAGTGAAGGCGGTCGGCCGCGCCTGCGACTGCACCGTCAACGACGTGCTGATGGCCGCCGCCGCGGGCGCGCTGCGTGGCTACATGCGCGAACGCGGCGAGGCGCTGGAGGGCATGAGCCTGCGCGCGACCGTGCCGGTCAACCTGCGCCCGCTGGAGCACGCGAAGAAGCTGGGCAACCACTTCGGCCTGGTCTTCCTGGACCTTCCGGTGGGCGAGGACAACCCGCTGCGCCGGCTGCAGCGCGTGGCCGAGTGCATGAACCAGCTGAAGGAATCGCGCCAGGCGATCGTCGCCTACGGCCTGCTGGCAGCGCTGGGGATCGCACCGCAGCCGGTGCAGGAGATCGCGCTGGAACTGTTCAGCCGTAAGGCCAGCGCGGTGGCGACCAACGTGCCCGGCCCGCAGCAGCCGCTGTACATGGCCGGCTCTACCGTTCGCGAAATCATGTTCTGGGTGCCGCAGACCGGCTCGATCGGGCTGGGCCTGTCGATCCTCAGCTATCGCGGCAAGGTGCACTTCGGGCTGATCGCAGACGCCCGCCTCATCCCGGATCCGGACGCGGTGGTCCGTCGCTTCGGCGAGGAGTTCGAAAAGCTCCTGTACCTGGCGATGATGGGCCCCTGGGATGCGCCGCTGGACGCCGCCGCCGCGGAAGCGATGATGCAAGACGCAACCGCAGCTTAACGCCGCGGCGCCCGTTCACATTCAGGCCACGAACCGCCGCCTAGCCTCATCGCGCAACGCCACCGCGCCACACAGACGAGGAGTTACCCGATGAAGTCCCAATACAAGCTCGCCATCCTGGGCGTTTGCCTGGCCACCATGACCGCCGGCTGCGCCACGTACACCGGGCAGACCAACGATCCCAACGATCCCAACCGCACCAAGCGCGGCGCGCTGATCGGTGCGGCCATCGGTGCCGCCGCCGGCCTGCTCAGTGGCGACAGCGCAGTGGAGCGTCGCCAGCATGCGATGGTCGGCGCCGGTATCGGCGCGCTGGCCGGCGGTTCCATCGGCGCCTACCAGGATCGCCAGGAAGCCGAGCTGCGCCGCGCCACCGCGGGCACCGGCGTGGACGTCAGCCGCGACGGCGACGTGATCAAGCTCAACCTGCCGGACGGCGTGACCTTCGATTTCAACAAGACCGACGTCAAGCCGCAGTTCTACCCGGCGCTGAACACCATCGCCGGCACCCTGCGCGAGTACAACCAGACCATCGTCGAAGTCAGCGGCCATACCGACAGCATCGGCACCGACGCGATCAACCAGCGCATCTCGGAGCAGCGCGCCAACTCGGTCGCCAGCTACCTGATCGGGCAGGGCGTGCAGCGCGAGCGCTTCGAGATCGTCGGCATGGGCGAGCGCTTCCCGATCGCCAGCAACGACACCGACGCCGGCCGCGCGCTCAACCGCCGGGTGGAAATCCGCCTGCTGCCGCTGCGTTCGTAAGCGGCTCCGCAAGCCGTTTGCCGGAACGGGCCGCGCGATGCGGCCCGTTTCCGTATCCGGCGGATGAACGCCCGCCGCCGCGGCCTTGTGAATGCCGCCACCGCCCCTATACTGCAGGTGTCGGTGAAATCGACGCTTCCCGGGGGTGCACTGGCTTCGACGGGGGTCGCGAAATCGCACGGCGCATGCCGAGGGGGTAGCTTTCCTCGCTAATCCAGCTGCAAAACTCATAGTTGCCAACGACGACAACTACGCTCTGGCCGCTTAAGGCCTAGCCCCGAACCCACTTGTGCCTGTGCTCGTGGATGTAGGGTCATTATCACGGGATAGGTTCCGGCGGCGACCCGCCAACCGGCTCCGAAACCTAGCGGGTGTGGATGACGGCGTGCTTCGCACGGTGTGTTGCCGGCATCCGAGAACAAACACCGGGCTAAGCATGTAGTGCCGGGCATGGAGTGCCTTCGGACGGCGGTTCGATTCCGCCCACCTCCACCAAACCCCGAAAACCCCGACCTTCGCCGGTCGGGGTTTTCTTTATTGCATCCGCGGATTCGCGCGCTGGCTGGGTGAACGGGCGCCGGTCAGAGCAGCGGCGCCAGCCGCGGTTCCAGCAGCGCGCGGCGCCAGCCGGCCAGCGGGCCGTTCCAGCCGCCGCCGTCCTGCAGCGCTTCCAGCACCTTGCGCGAGGCCAGCAGGCCTTCGGGCAGCTGCAGTTCGGCGGCGAGCGCGGCCACGGCTTCCTGCAGGGCGCGCAGCTGCTTCTTGTCGCGATCATCGCCGCGCGCCAGCGGTGCTTTCGCCTCGTCGGCCAGCGGGGTGATCAGGGCTTCCCACAGGGGCGTGCGCAGGCTGCGCGGGGCCTTGGGATTGGCGTCCAGCAGGGCGTCGAAGCGCAGTCGGCTGTCCAGTTTCTGGCGGGCCAGCGTCACCGCCAGCTCGTTGTCGAGGATCCAGCTGCGGGGGCGGTCGCTGCTGCGCGCCTGTGCGTCGCGCCAGCGCAGCATGCGCAGCAGCCGGCGCTGGCCCTCCGCGTCGAGGAACTGCGCGCTGCGGATCGCCAGGTGCGGCCAGCGCTCGCCGTCGTCGCTGGCGGCATTGGCCAACTGGCGGGCGCTGTCTTCTTCCAGCCACGCGGTACGGCCGTTGCCGGCCAGGCGCGCCTGCAGGTCGCGATGCAGGGCGTGCAGGTGGCGCACGTCGTCGGCTGCGTATTCCAGCTGGGCGGGCGACAGCGGCCGGCGCAGCCAGTCGGAACGGGTTTCACCCTTCGCCAGTTCCACCCCGGCCACCGCCTGCACCAGCTTCTGGTAGCCAAGGCCTGCGCCCAGCCCGCACAGTGCGGCGGCGGCCTGGGTATCGAACAGTGGCGTCGGCAGGGTGCGGCAGGCGTACTGGAACGCCACCAGGTCCTCGCTGGGGCTATGCATCAGCTTCAGC
>JANJSW010000008.1 GCA_024711415.1 Thermomonas sp.
GCCCTGCACGGCACCGACACCATCGGCGAACTGGTGCGCCCCGGCGGACGCCTGTACGAAACCCGCCGCGCGCTGATCGACAGCTGCAGCGCCAGCGAGCACCTGTCGCTGGTGCCGCCGGCCGGCGCGCTGTACGGCTTCCCGCGCGTGGTGGGCGACGCCGCCCAGGGCTTCGACGACCACGACTTCGCGCTGGAGATGCTGGAACAGGAGGACGTGCTGATCGTCCCCGGCACCAGCTTCAACGTGCCCTACCGCGACCACTTCCGCGTCACCCTGCTGCCGGAGGCACCGGTGCTGCGCGAGGTGTTCGCCCGCATCGACCGCGTGCTGACCCGCCGCGCCGAACGCGCGCAGCGGCAGAGCGCGGTGGCCTGACAGCGAAATGGTGTCAGGGACAATTTCTCCCCGTCATCGGAATGGAAAAGGCCGGCATGGAAATTGTCCCTGACACCATGTCCTACCTGGCCCTCGGTGACTCCTACACGATCGGCGAAGGCGTCGAGGACGCGGGCCGCTGGCCGGCGCAGCTGGCGGCGCGACTGCGCGACGCGGGGATCACGATTGGCGAGCCACGGATCATCGCCACCACCGGCTGGACCACCGACGAACTGGCGGCGGCGATGGATGCGGCCGAACCGCTGGGCGACTGGGATTTCGTCTCGCTGCTGATCGGCGTCAACAACCAGTACCGCGGCCGCAGCGTGGACGAGTATGTCGGCGAGTTCCATCGCCTGCTGCGGCGGGCGATCACGCTGGCCGGCGGCCGCGCGCAGCGCGTGCTGGTGCTGTCGATCCCCGACTGGGGGGTGACCCCGTTCGCGCACGCCAGCGGTCGCGACCGCCGGGCCATCGCCGACGACCTGGATGCCTACAACGCCGCCGCGCGCGAGCTGTGCATCGCCGAAGGGGTGGCGTTCGTGGACATCACCGGCATCTCCCGGTTGGAAGCCGCCCGCACCGGCGAGGCCGCCGACATGCTGGCAGAGGACGGACTGCACCCCTCGGCCGCGCAATACACACGCTGGGCCGAGGCGGCGCTGCCGGTTGCGCAGCGGCTGCTGGCAACGCCGTAGCCGGTTCGGCTAGCCGCCGGCCGGCGGGCATAACGCAACCATGCGGGAACGCTGGTCGATCGCCAGCACATGGCCCTGCAGCGCGTGCGCACCGACCAGCAGCTCGGGGAATTTTTCCGACACCCGGACCTCTGGCGCCGCAAGGCTGGCGCCGCCGATGACCAGTGGCCCTGCCAGCGTGGCGCGGCTGGCATCGATGCTGCCATTGGTCAGCCGGCCCGGCGCTGCGGCCTGCAGCGGGCGGGCGTCCAGGCGCTGATAGAGCGCCTTCGGCACCACCGCGGTCACATTCGCGCCGGTATCCAGGTGCGCGATCGCCTGCACGCCGCCGATCGACACCGGAACCCGGAACGGTCGCGCGTAGGCAAGGCCCCCGCGCGCTTCCGGCGGCAACGCGCCGGTGGTGGTGAAGGCCAGCTGGCGGTTCGGATAGTCGATGACAAGCAGCCCGTCGCCGAAGAAGTCCCGCCCCAGGATGCCGTCGAAGCGCTGCGCAGCGGACAGCCGCGCGGCGTAGTCGCGGGTGATCACCTCCACGTCGCGCCGCACCAGTCCACCCAGCGCCAGCGCCTCCAGGCGGACGGTGTCGCTCTGCGTGGTGTGCACGCCATCGGAATTGGCCACCTGGCCGCTCGCGCGCAGGCCCAGCGCAGCCGCCAACCGCGCATCCGCACGCCCCATCCCGCTGGCGCCGGTGTCCACCGCGAACCGGTACGGCCCGCGCCTGTTCACCATGGCCTGGACGTAGATGCGCCCGTCCACCAGCTCGAACGGCAGCCGCGTTTCCGCCTGCGCCATGGCCTCGCGCACCGCGGTGCAGGCATCGGCCGCATGCGCCGGCGAACGCATGCACAGACCCGCCACAACGAAGCCGGCCAGCAGCGACCAGCGGGGGAACCTCTTGTTCATGCAGCACTCCTGTCGGCCGTACCCGTGCACGCCTTGCGCCAAGGGATACCCACAGACCTGCCGCCGTTGCATCGCGCAGCGGCCGCCGGCGCCTGGGGCGCTTGACCCGGGTCAGCGGGCGGCCATGGCGGGGGGCGTAGAATTGCCGGATACCCCCAAGCTGGAAGCTCCACCATGTCCCTTGACCCCGCCCTGCGCGCCCGCATCGAATCCGTGCTGGCCGCCAACCCCGTCGTGCTGTTCCTGAAGGGCACCCCGGATGCGCCGCAGTGCGGCTTCTCGGCCAAGACCGCCGCGGCGATGGACGCCACCGGCGCCGACTACGCCCACGTCAACGTGCTGGCCGACCCGGAAATCCGCGAAGGCATCAAGGCCTACGGCGACTGGCCCACCATCCCGCAGCTGTACATCCGCGGCGAACTGGTCGGGGGTTGCGACATCGTCACCCAGATGGCCGCCAGCGGCGAACTGCACGCCGCGCTGGGCGTGGCAGCGCCGGACCGCACGCCGCCGGAAATCACCATCACCCCGGCCGCGGCCGAAATGCTGAAGCAGGCGCTGGCCAACGCCGGCGAGGGCTATGCCCTGCAGGTCGAGGTCGACAAGGCCTACAACGCGCGGCTGCAGCTGGCCCCGGTGGACGAAGCCGCCATCGCCAGCGAATCCGCCGGCATCCGCGCGCAGTTCGACCTGGTCAGCGCGCAGCGCGCGCGCGGCATGACCATCGACTGGGCCGATGACGCCCGCGGCAAGGGCCTGGTGATCGACAATCCCAACGCCCCGCCGAAAGTGAAGGCACTGACCCCGGCGCAGGTGCGCGAGCGCGTGCAGGCCGGCAGCCTGGTGCTGGTGGACGTGCGTCCGTTGGACGAGCGCCTCATGGCCGAGGCGCCGGTGGCCTATCGCCATTTCGACGACGGCGTGGCGGAAATCGAGGCGCTGCCGAAGGACACCGCGCTGGCGTTCCTGTGCCAGTCGGGCGCGCGCAGCGCGCAGGCCGCGGAGCACTTCCGCGCGCTGGGCTTCAAGGAGCTCTACAACGTGGCCGGTGGCATCGTGGCCTGGGCCGACTTGGACCCGGCGGTGCCGCGCTACTGAGCTGCCCGGCGGCCGCGCGGGCGATGGGTCCGCATGGCCCTCCACCCGGCGCGCATTCCTGCGGTGCGCGCCGGCATCCGTCAGAATCCGCCACCGGCATCCAGCCACGCCTGCTCGCCGGGCGTGTTGACCCGCCCCAGCGCGGCGTTGCGGTGCGGGAAGCGGCCGAACTTCGCAATCACGTCGCGGTGCGCCACCGCGTAACCCAACAGGTTGGGATCGCCCAATGCGGTGAACAGCGCTACTGCGCGCTGCTGGTCGGCCATCGCCTCGGAATGCTCGAACGGCATGTAGAAGAAGAACCGCAGCGCCGGTTCGACCTGTGCATCGAAGCCGGCGTCGATGGCGCGCGTGGCGTAGTGCAGCGCCAGCTGGTCGGTGGCGAAGGCGTGGCCGCTGCCGCGGAAGATGTTGCGCGGGATCTGGTCCAGCAGCAGCACCAGCGCCAGCGCGCCGTCGGCATCCGTCATCCAGCCGTCGTATTCGCGGCGCGATGCGGCGAAATGCGCGTCCTGCCAATGCGCGCGGCATTCGTCATCGAACGCCGTGCCGCCGCGGAACCACTTGCCCATGCCGGCGTCGCGCCAGAACGCGAGCAGGGCGGTAGCGGTTTCGCGGCTCACTCGTCGAACCGCAGGTGGCGCACGGACTTGCCGTTGCGGCGGATCAGCTTCAGCGACTCGATGCCGACCTTGATGTGGTTGCGCACGAATTCGGCGGACACGCGGGCATCGCTGGCCTCGGTCTTCACGCCTTCCGGGATCATCGGCTGGTCGGACACCAGCAGCAGCGCGCCGCAGGGAATGCGGTTGGCGAAGCCGGCGGCGAAGATGGTCGCGGTTTCCATGTCGATGGCCATGCAGCGCATCGCCCGCAGCCGTTCCTTGAACGCATCGTCGTGTTCCCAGACCCGGCGGTTGGTGGTGAACACGGTGCCGGTCCAGTAGTCCAGCTCCATGTCGCGGATGCTGGTGGAAATCACCCGCTGCAGGGCAAAGGCCGGCAGCGCCGGCACCTGCGGCGGCAGGTAGTCGTCGCTGGTGCCTTCGCCGCGGATCGCGGCGATCGGCAGCACCAGGTCGCCCAGCTGGTTCTTCTTCTTCAGCCCGCCGCACTTGCCGAGGAACAGCACCGCCTTCGGGCAGATCGCCGACAGCAGGTCCATCACGGTGGCGGCGTTCGGGCTGCCCATGCCGAAGTTGATCAGGGTGATGCCATCGGCGGTGGCGCTGGGCATCGGTCGGTCGATCCCGACCACCGGCGCGCCGGTCATCTCCGAGAAGTGCGACAGATAGCCGCCGAAATTGGTCAGCAGGATGTGCTGGCCGAAGCTCTCCAGCGGCACCCCGGTGTAGCGCGGCAGCCAGTTGTCGACGATTTCCTGTTTGCTCTTCATCGCGGTCCTTTTTCGTTTCCCGGATTCTAAGCCCGGCCCCATGACCTCGGTCATGTGGCGGCCTGCGCGGGATGACGCTAGGGTGCGTGCATCGTTTTTCCGCACCAGGGGACCCACCGCATGAAACCGTTGACCGCCGCCGTGCTGGCGGCGCTGCTGGCCGGCTGCGCCAGTGCGCCGCAGAAACCGGCAGCACCCGCCAAACCGTACGACTTCGCCGCCGATCCCTATCCCAGCACCTACCAGCGAATCGCCTCGCCGCCGGTGCTGCTGCAGCACGCCACCGTGCTGACCGGCACCGGCACCCGCCTGGACGATGCCGACGTGCTGATGCGCGACGGCCGCATCGTCGCGGTCGGCAACGGCCTTGAAACCGGCGGCGACGCGGTGCGCGTGGACGCCACCGGCAAGTGGATCACGCCCGGCATCATCGACATCCACTCGCACCTGGGCGTGTACGCCAGCCCCGGCGCCAGCGCGCACAGCGACGGCAACGAAGCCACCGCGCCGGTGACCGCGCAGGTGTGGGCCGAACATTCGGTGTGGCCGCAGGACCCCGGCTTCCACGCTGCGCTGGCCGGCGGCGTGACCGCGCTGCAGATCCTGCCCGGCAGCGCCAACCTGATCGGCGGCCGCGGCGTCACCCTGAAGAACGTCTCCGCCACCACCTACCAGGGCATGAAGTTCCCCGGCGCGCCGTGGGGCCTGAAGATGGCCTGCGGCGAGAACCCCAAGCGCGTCTACGGCCAGCGCGGCGGCCCGTCCACCCGCATGGGCAACGTGGCCGGCTACCGCGCGGCGTTCGCCGATGCCGCCGACTACATGAAGAAGCGCAAGGCCGGCGGCAAGGACGCGGAGGCCAAGCGCGACCTGAAGCTGGACACCCTGGCCGGCGCGATCAACGGTGACATCCGGGTCAACATCCACTGCTACCGCGCCGACGAGATGGCGATCATGCTCGACCTCGCCAAGGAATTCGGCTTCCGGATCGCCGCTTTCCATCATGGCGTGGAGGCCTACAAGATCGCCGACCGGCTGGCTGCGGAAGGCGTCTGCGGCGCGCTGTGGGCGGACTGGTGGGGCTTCAAGATGGAAAGCTTCGACGGCATCCAGGAAAACATCGCGCTGGTCGACCGCGTGCCCGGCGGCTGCGCGATCGTGCACTCGGACTCCGCCGAAGGCATCCAGCGGCTCAACCAGGAAGCGGCCAAGGTGATCGCCAACGCCGGCCGCGTCGGCATCCGCATCACCCCCGAGCACGCCATCCAGTGGCTCACCCGCAACCCCGCCAAGGCCATGGGCATCGACGACCAGACCGGCACGCTGGAGGCCGGCAAGATGGCCGACGTGGTGGTGTGGAACGGCAACCCGTTCAGCAGCTTCGCCCAGGCCGAGCAGGTCTACGTGGACGGCGCGCGGCTGTACGACCGCCGCGACCCCGCAAGACAGCCGAAATCGGACTTCCTGCTCGGGCAGGAGAGCGTTTCCGGAGGTGTGCGATGAGCGCCCCCATCCTCAAGCAGCTGGCGCTGGCGGCGGCGCTGTTCGCCGGCTGCGGCCTCGCGCAGGCGCAGGATCTGCTGATCCGCAACGCCACCGTGCACACCGCCGGCGCGCGCGGCACCCTGCGCAACACCGACGTGCTGGTGAAGCAGGGCCGCATCGCCGCCATCGGCAGCGGCCTGACGGCCGGCAGTGCGCCGGTGTTGGATGCGCAGGGACAGCCGTTGACGCCCTCGCTGTTCGGCGGCATCACCGACATCGGCGTGGAGGAAGTCTCCGGCGAATCCAGCACCGTCGACGCCACCCTGGCGCTGGGCGCCAACGCCGCCGACATGCGGGTGCGGCCGGAGTTCGACGTCACCCTGGCCTACAACCCGGACTCGGTGCTGGTACCGGTGGCGCGGGTGGAAGGCATCGGCTGGACGCTGCTGGCGGCCGGCAGCCGCCCTGGCGGCTCGCTGATCGGCGGCCAGGGCGGCCTGGTGCGGCTGGACGGCAGTCTCGATGCGGTGGGCCCGCGCGCGCTGTTCGTCACCCTGGGCGGCGCCGGTGCCAACCTCAGCGGCAGCTCGCGCGCGGCGCAGTGGATGCTGCTCGACCAG
>JANJSW010000011.1 GCA_024711415.1 Thermomonas sp.
GCCATCGTCTTGCGCGCCTGCCGCCACATGCGCAGCAGCGCGCCGCGGATCAGCGGGTACTTCAGGCGGTTGGCGCTGTACAGGTACCAGGAATAACTGGCGCCACGCGGGCAGCCGCGCGGCTCGTGGTTGGGCAGGTCGGGGCGCGTGCGCGGGTAGTCGGTCTGCTGGGTTTCCCAAGTCACCAGGCCGTTCTTGACGTAGATCTTCCAGCTGCAGGAGCCGGTGCAGTTCACCCCGTGGGTGGAACGCACGATCTTGTCGTACTGCCAGCGCGCGCGGTAGCTGTTCTCCCACTCGCGGCTCTCGGTCTTGGTGAAGCCGTGGCCGTCGGCGAACTCTTCCGGGTTGCGCTTGAAGAACTGCAGACGGTCAAGGAAATAACTCATGGGAACATCCTCTTGGCTGGCACGCACGAAACGCGCGCATGCATCTTGCTGGGGGTGGCTGCAGCCACCGCGTCAGGGGTGTCGCAGGTCAGCACGGCGTTTCCGCGCCGCGCCGGTAGTACCACCACCAGGTCACCACCAGGCAGGTGGCGTAGAAGGCGATGAAGCCGTACAGCGCCAGTTCCGGGCCGCCCGTCCAGGCGATCGAGGAGCCATAGCTCTTCGGGATGAAGAAGCCGCCGTAGGCGCCGATGGCCGAGCTGAAGCCGATCACCGCCGCCGATTCGATGCCGGCCTGGCGCGACGCGGCGGTCTTGCCCTCCGCGTCGGCGCTGGCCGACCAGCGCTCGTGCAGGGTGCGGAAGATCACCGGGATCATCCGGAACGTCGAGGCGTTGCCGATGCCGCTGAGCACGAACAGGCCCATGAAGCTGCCGAGGAAGCCATAGAAGTTGCCGCCCTGGCCATCGTGGTCCGGCAGGAAATGCAGCACGAAGAACACGCCGACGATCATCAGCGCGAACACCCAGAAGGTCAGCAGCGCGCCACCCAGCTTGTCGGACAGCCAGCCGCCCACCGAACGCATCAGCGCGCCGACCAGCGGCCCGAGGAAGGCGTAGGTCATCGGGTTGACCTCGGGGAACTGGGTCTTGATCAGCATCGGGAAGCCGGCCGAGAAGCCGATGAACGAGCCGAAGGTGCCGATGTACAGCCAGCACATCAGCCAGTTGTGCTTGCGCTTGAAGATCACCGCCTGCTCTGCGAACGAAGAGCGCGCCGCGGCCAGGTCGTGCATGCCGAACCACGCGGCGATGGCGCACACCACCAGGAACGGCACCCACACGAAGCCGGCGTTCTGCAGGAACAGCTCCTTGCCGTCTGCGGTCAGCTGCGGCCCGCCCACGATCCCGCCGAACAGCGCGAGGGTGATGACCAGCGGGATCACGAACTGGGTGGCGGACACGCCCAGGTTGCCCAGCCCCGCGTTCATGCCCAGCGCGAAGCCCTGCTTCGCCTTCGGGTAGAAGAACGAGATGTTGGACATCGACGAGGAAAAATTGCCGCCGCCGAAGCCGCACAGGATGGCGATCGCCACGAAGTGCCAGTAAGGCGTGGAGGTGTCCTGCACCGCGATGCCCAGCCATACCGCCGGGATCAGCAGCGAGGCGGTGGCGATGGCGGTCCAGCGGCGGCCGCCGAACAGCGGCACCACGAACGAATAGAAGATGCGCAGGGTGGCGCCGGACAGCGCCGGCAGCGCGGCCAGCCAGAACAGCTGGTTGGTGTCGAACTGGAAGCCCACCAGCGGCAGGCTGATCGCCACCGCCGAGAACATCTGCCAGATGGCGAATGCCAGCAGCAGGGCCGGGACCGAGATGGCGAGGTTGCGGTTGGCGATGCGGTTGCCCGTCTGTGCCCAGAAAGCCGCGTCTTCCGGCCTCCAGTCCTGGATCACGGAACCGACGCTGCGTGGCTTGTTGGCCAGGTGGGCGTTCATGGGTCGTACCTGTGCTGGGGATAGCCGGCGGTGCCGATCATCACCCTATTTCGGCGTGACGGCAAAATTTGTTGCGCAAGCGTGCGCGATCTCCCCCCGCCCCGATTTGATCGGAATCAAATCCGCCCGCCGTGCGAACCCGGCTTGATCCCGATCAAGCCGGCGCCACAAAAGCGTCCGGCCCCCTTGCGCTCAGCGCTTGGGCACGCCCCGGCTGCGTACGCTGTCGCGCACGTCCACCTCCAGATCGATCTCGACCACGTCTTCCGCCCCTTCGGCCAGCGGCAGGCGCAGGCGCAGCCCCTCCCGGCACGGCAGACGCGCCACATAGGACGCCAGTTCGGCGCGCGGCAACAGGCAGCCCCAGCCGCCGGCATCGACCTGCAGCGCCGGCTGCGCGTCGTCGCCCAGCCGCAACCACTGGCGCAACAGCAGCCCTGCGGGCAGCCGGGTCAGGTTGTCCACCGTCCCACCAGCCTGCAGGCGCGCCAGTTCGGCCTCGCTGATGCGCAGCCGCACCAGCTGCCCCTGCAGCTGGACTTTCACTGTCCCGGCTCCGGGGCGTGCCGGTGGTCGTGGCCGGGCGCGTGTGCATGCGCCTGCCCGTCCGCTGGCGCGTGGCCCTCGCACAGCGAACAGCCTTCGCTCCAGACGCTGTCGCCGTCGACGTAGTGCTCCTGCTTCCAGATCGGGCTGGTGTGCTTCACCGCCTCCACCACCTGCCGGCAGGCGCGGAAGGCTTCGTCGCGATGGGGAGTGCCGGCAGCCACCACCATCGCCAGGTCGCCGATCCCCAGCCGCCCCTTGGCGTGGCCGATGTAGACCCTGAGTTTGCCGCCGAAGTCGCGCTCGGCCTTGGCGGCAATCTCGGCAAACCCGTTCAGCGCCAGCGGCACGAACATGTCGTAGCTGATGCCGGTGACGTCGCGGCCATGGTTGAGATCGCGCACGCGGCCGACGAACATCGTGATGCCGCCGAAACCGGAGTCGGAGACGAACTCCAGCGCGGCGGCCGGGTCCAGTTTGCCCTCGGCGATCTCGACCACGGTGAGATGGTGGCGATCCATGCTCAGCCCCCGCTGACCGGCGGCAGGATCGCCATGCCCACGTCCGCCGGTACCGGTTGCGCATCGCGCAGTACCGCGCTGTCGCTGGCGAAGGCGGAACGCGCCAGCAGCGCAGGGTTGAAGTTCGGCCAGTGCGCCCGGCCATGCGCCTCCAGCGCGGCGCGCAGGTCGGACACGAGGGCGCCCTCGGCCAGCGCCAGCACCACCTGCGGCTCCGGCTGGCAGTCGCGGAAGGCCCCGAACAGCTTCACTTGCACATCCATCAGCCTTGTCCCTGCAGTTGCAGCCCGAGCAGGTGCCCGGGCGGGTACACATCGACCAGTGCGCCATCGGGGAGGTCGCCGGCGGCGGCATCGACCACGATCCACGCATTGCTGTGCGCCAGCGGCGCGATCCGGAACGACTCCTGCCCTGGCAGCACCCGCGCCTGCAGCCGGCCGTCGCCATCCAGCCC
>JANJSW010000025.1 GCA_024711415.1 Thermomonas sp.
TCGAAGTCGTGGCGGAAGCCTCCGACGGGCGCCAGGCGGTGGAGCGCATCCCGGAAGTGAAGCCCGACGTGGTGCTGATGGACATGCGGATGCCGGCAATGTCCGGCCTCGAGGCCCTGCAGGCGATGGGCCGCGCCGGCAACCTGCCGCCGACCATCATCCTCACCACCTTCGACGACGATGCGCTGGTGCTGGCCGGGATCAAGGCCGGCGCCAAGGGCTACCTGCTCAAGGACGTGTCGCTGGAGCAGCTGGTGGACGCCATCCAGACCGTGGCCGGTGGCGGTTCGCTGGTGCAGCCGGCGGTGACCCAGCGCCTGCTGTCGGGGCTGGAGCACATGCGCAACGAGTTCGTCAGCCTGGACCGCCCCGATCCGCTGACCGACCGCGAAACCGAGATTCTGCGGCTGATGGCCTCGGGCTTCTCCAACAAGGAAATCGCCAACTCGCTGGGCGTGGCCGAAGGCACCATCAAGAACCACGTGTCCAACATCCTCAGCAAGCTCGGCGTGCGCGACCGCACCCGCGCGGTGCTCAAGGCGTTCGAGCTGCAGCTGGTCTGACCGGCGGGTGCCGGGGCGCATTGTCGGGATTGGTGGCCGCCGTCGCGTTTTTCGCTTCGATCCCCTCGCCGCCGATGGCTGCAGTTTGCTAGGATGGCGGGTCCGTGCGGCCCAAGGCCGTTGGCGGCCTTTCCCGGAGATTCCTGAATGACTCGTCTGCTCGAGATCCTGATTTCGCTCGCGATCGTCGTGGCGCTGTACCTGGTGGTTGGCCTGGCGTTGCCGTCTTCGCGCCACCTGGTGGAGAAGATCGAAACCAACCGCAAGCTCACCATCGTGTTCGATACCCTCAACAGCTTCCGTCGCTTCAAGGACTGGAACACGTTGGCGCTGCGCGACCCGCGCATGCAGGTCACCCTGTCCGGTCCGGAGGAAGGCGAGGGCGCCCAGTTCAGCTACGTGTCGGACAAGAAGGGCGTTGGCAGCGGCTCGTGGAAGATCGTCGAGAGCGTGCCGCGCGAGAAGGTCGCGTTCGCGATCGAGAACGAGGAGCGCGGCACCAACAAGCGCACCGAGTTCACCTTCAAGCCGACCGGCCGCAACAACCGCAACGTCGAGATCACCCAGACCTACGACGTCGACTACGGTTGGAACCTGATCGGCCGCTTCGCCGGCATGTACGTCACCCGCCACGTGGGTGACGACATGAAGATGGGCCTGACCCGCCTGGTCAACATGCTGGCCGCGGTGCCGAACGTCGACTACGCGGTCAAGGACAGCAAGATGACCACCCCGAAGGTGGTCGAGCGTGCGGCCGAGGACCTGCTGGTCGTCAGCGCGGGTGCGGTCGAGCGCGGCAACGCGCAGATCCAGGCCTCGATGACCTCCAACAGCGAGTGGATCAAGCGCGTGATCGACGCCAACGGCCTCGAAGCGGTTGGCCCGCTGCGCATCGTCACCACCGACCTGGGCCGCGAGACCTACACCTTCGACGTGGTCCAGCCGGTCCGCAAGAAGGACGGCAGCGCGATCACCAGCGTCGCCACCCAGGGCCCCGTGCAGCACGTGCAGAGCCCGGCCTCGAAGGCCGTGGTGGCTTCGTACACCGGCTACATGGCGGAGCTGGAGAACGTCCGCAACGCGCTGCGCGCCTGGGCTGCGACCCATGGCCACGAAGTGAAGGACCGCGCCTTCGAGGACTACAAGTCCGGCGTGGCGGGGGCCTTCACCGAGAACGGCCAGTTCGACGTCTACTGGCCGGTGAAGTAAGCGCTTCGCGCAGGCCATCGCGATACCCGCAAACGCCGCGTTTCGACGCGGCGTTTGCATTTGTGCCGCCACCTGCAGGCAGAATGCACGCATGAACAGCCACGGCGCCCCCGCCTTCGTCGTCTACCGGCGCTACCTCGCCGCCATCGGCAGCCTGCTGGCCGCGCTGGCGGTGGCGCTATCCGCCTATGCCATGCACGCGGCCGCGCCGGAAGCGCAATCGCGCCTGCTGCAGGCCGCCATCTTCGCCTTCGCCCATGGCGTGGCGCTGACCGCGCTGGCACCGCTGGCGCAGCGGCCGTTGGGCCTGCTGGCATTGGCGATGCTGCTGGGCGGGGTGTTCCTGTTCTGCGGCAGCCTGCTGGCGGTGGTGGTGCTGGGGCTGGCGCCGACGCTGGCCCCGTTCGGTGGCGCGCTGATGATCAGCGGCTGGCTGCTGCACGCCTACGACCGGTTGCGTGGCTGAGGCAGGGCGGATCATGGCGCGTGGATTCGATGTGGAAGCGGCGTTCGCGCACCTGTGCAAGCGCGACCGCAAGCTGGGCGCGTGGATGCGCCGGCTGGATCCGATCGCGGCCAATCCGCAGTGGCGCAAGCCGTTCGACCCGGTCGATGCGCTGGCCCGCGCCATCCTCTACCAGCAGCTCAGTGGCAAGGCGGCGGCGACGATCGTCGGCCGCGTCGAAACCGCCATCGGCAGCGACCGCTTCCACTGCGACACGCTGGCGCGCATCGACGATGCCACGCTGCGCGGTTGCGGCGTGTCCGGCAACAAGCTGCTCGCCCTGCGCGACCTGGCGCGACGCGAGGAAGCCAACGAGATTCCCGGCCTGCGGCGGATGGCGACGATGAGCGACGACGACATCGTCGCCGCGCTGGTGCCGATCCGCGGCATCGGCCGCTGGACGGTGGAGATGATGCTGATGTTCCGGCTTGGCCGTCCCGACGTGCTGCCGATCGACGACCTCGGCATCCGCAAGGGCGCGCAGGCGGTGGACAAGCTGGAGACGATGCCGACGCCGAAGCAGCTGGCGGCGCGCGGGGAATGCTGGGGGCCGTACCGCAGCTATGCCAGCTTCTACCTGTGGCGGATCGCCGATGCCGCCGCCGGCGCCAGGCAGGCAGTGGCCCGCTCGCAGGACTGAGCGCCGCGACGGCTAGGGGGCGAGCTTCGCGCCGGCCTCCAGCAGCAGCTTGCGCAGCTCGTGGCGATGGCAGTGCGCCTCGTCCTCGCAGTAGCAGCCCACGCTGAAATCCGTGCCCTGCGACATTGCCGCCAGCAGCGCGATGGCGTGCGCGGCGTCGGGGCGCTTCATTTCGCTGCGGTAGCGGCGGAAGAACACCCGCCACTGCGCCGGCGTGGTCGCCGCGTGGGCCGTGTCCATCGCTTCCTGGCTGGGCGCCACGGTGGGCAGCCAGGCATCGTAGAAATCGCGCTTGGCGAATTCCGCTTTCGGCACGCCGCGCGGCGGCCGGCGCACGGTGCCGATCCGCAGGCCTTCCCCGGGCAGGCGCGGGGTGCCGAGGCGGACGATGCGGACGGACATGCGGATTTCCTCGACGGGCCGCCATGAGGGTAGCGCAGCACCGGCGCGGCCGTCATGGATTCAGCCCGCGGTTGAACTTTCCGCGGTGATAGTCGTCACAATTCGCTTTCCGGCAATCGATGGGGCGAATGGATGCGAAAGACGATGTTGGCGGCGGCGATGGCGCTGGGTTTCCTTTCGATGCCGCTGCAGGCGCAGCAGGCCGCGCCGCCAGCGGACGGCATCCGCACCGAGGCCACCGTGGTGGTGGAGGGCGAGCAGCCCGGCCCGGGGCTGTGGCTGGTGCGCAAGGGCAGCCACGACCTCTACGTGCTCGGCACGTTGCGGCCGCTGCCGATCAAGATGCAGTGGCAGTCCAGGCAGCTGCAGCAGGTGCTGGCGCAGGCGCAGGAGGTGATCCGCATGCGCGGCGTGCAGATCGATGCCGACGTGGGTTTCTTCAAGGGGCTGCTGTTGATGCCCAAGCTGCTGGGCGCGCGCAACAATCCGGACGACAGGAAACTGCAGCAGGTGGTGTCGCCCGCGTCCTATGCGCGCTGGCAGGCGCTGAAGGCGCGCTACATCGGCAGCGATGGCGGCGTGGAGAAGCGCCGCCCGCTGTTTGCCGCGCAGGAGCTGTACTCGGCGGCGATGAAGAGGAGTGGCCTGGACACCCACGACCTGGCCTGGCCGGTGGTGGCCGAGGCGATCAAGGCCCACAGCCCCACCGTCACGGTGGTGAAGGAAACCATCGTCATCAAGGATCCCAAGCCGCTGCTCAAGGAATGGTCGAAGACGACGCTGGACGACCTGGCCTGCTTCGACAGCACCATGACCCACATCGAGACGGATCTGGACGCCATGCGCGTGCGCGCCAACGCCTGGGCTACCGGCGATGTCGCCGCGTTGCGTGCGTTGCCGCCGGCCTACCGCTGGGAGGCGTGCAGCAACGCGATCTCCGAAGCCGGGATCGGCAAGCGACTGGGTTTCGGCGACGCGCAGCGCAAGCTGCGCGCCAAATGGCTGGCGGCCGCCGAGGCGGCGCTGGAGCGCAACACGATCAGCTTCGCCACCCTGTCGCTCAACGACATGCTGGGCGCGGATGGTTACCTGGCCGCGTTGGAGGCCAAGGGCTATACGGTGATCGGGCCGGACGAGTGAGTGCCGGCTGACGGCGGGCGCGGCTGCGTGCCGCGCCGTGCGGTCAGGATGCGGCCTGCGCGCGCGGCGCCTGCAGCAGATCCGGCCAGCGCTTCAGCACGGCGGCGCGGATGCCGGCCACGTCCAACCCGGCTTCGGCCAGCAGGTCTTCGCGGCTGGCGTGGTGCTGGAAGGCATCGGGCAGGCCGAGGTGCAGGATCGGCAAGGGGATGCCTTCGGCAGCCAGCAGTTCGGCCACGCCGCTGCCGGCGCCGCCGGCCACCACGTTGTCTTCCAGGGTGACGAAGCCTGCGTGGGCTTTCGTCAGTTCGAGGACGAGCGCGCGGTCCAGCGGCTTGACGAAGCGCATGTTGACGACCGTCAACCCCAGTTCTTCGCCGACTTGTTCGGCTGCCGGCACGACCGCGCCGAACGCGAGCAAGGCGATCCGCGCGCCGCTGCGGCGCAGTTGCGCCTTGCCGATCGGCAGCGTGTCCAGGCCCGGCTGCACGGCCACGCCGGGGCCGGTGCCGCGCGGGTAGCGCACCGCGGCCGGGCCGGGGTGGTGGTGACCGGTGGACAGCATCTGCCGGCATTCGTTCTCGTCGGCCGGCGCCATCACCAGCATGTTCGGCACGCAGCGCAGGTAGCTGAGGTCGAGGTTGCCCGCATGGGTGGCACCGTCCGGCCCGACCACGCCGCCGCGGTCGATGGCGAACAGCACGTCCAGGTCCTGGATGGCGACGTCGTGCACCAGCTGGTCGTAGCCGCGCTGCAGGAAGGTGGAGTAGATCGCCACCACGGGCTTCGCGCCTTCGCAGGCCATGCCGGCGGCCAGCGTCACCGCGTGCTGTTCGGCGATGGCGACGTCGAAATAGCGGTCCGGAAATTCCTGGCTGAAGCGCACCAGCCCCGAGCCTTCGCGCATCGCCGGGGTGATGCCGAGCAGTTTGGGGTCGGCGGCGGCCATGTCGCAGAGCCAGTCGCCGAACACGTCGGTGTAGGTGGGCTTCTTCGCCGCGGGCTTGCCGACCACGCCGATGGACGGGTCGAACGGGCTGACCGCGTGGTAGCCGATCTGGTCGCCTTCGGCCAGTTCGTAGCCCTTGCCCTTGGTGGTGATGATGTGCAGCAGCTGCGGCCCTTTAAGGCCCTTCAGCGTCTTCAGCGTCTGCAGCAGGGCATCGGTGTCGTGGCCGTCAATCGGGCCGGTGTAGTGGAAGCCCATCTGCTCGAACAGGGTGGATGGCACGAACATGCCTTTCCAGTGTTCTTCCCAGCGCTTGACGAAGCGCGCCGGCGGGTTGCGCTTGTCGCCCAGCAGCTTCTTGCCGCCCTCGCGGATGGCGTTGAGGGTGCGGTTGCCGGACATCCGCCCGAGCATCTTGGTCAGCCCGCCCACCGCCTCGCTGATCGACATGCGGTTGTCGTTGAGGATCACCAGGATGTCCGGTTCCTCGTCCATGCCGCCGGCGTGGCCGAGTGCTTCCCAGGCCATGCCCGCGGTCATCGCGCCATCGCCGATCACCGCCACGATGCGGCGGTCGATGCCGGCGCGCGCATTGGCGATGGCCATGCCCAGCGCGGCCGAGATCGAGGTCGACGAATGGCCGACGCCGAAGGTGTCGTATTCGCTTTCCTCGCGCTTGGGGAACGGCGCCACACCGTCCTTCTGCTTGACCGTGTGGATACGATCGCGCCGGCCGGTGAGGATCTTGTGCGGGTAGCACTGGTGGCCCACGTCCCAGACGATGCGGTCGTGCGGCGTGTCGTACAGGTAATGCAGGACGGTGGTCAGCTCCACCACCCCCAGCCCGGCGCCGAAATGCCCGCCGGATTTGCCGACCGATTCGATCAGGAAGCCGCGCAGCTCGTCGGCCGCCGCGCGGATGTCGGTTTCCGGCAGCTGGCGCAGGTCGGCGGGGTTGTCGATCATCGACAACAGGGGATAGCGGGACGCATCGATCATCCGGCTATTGTCGCGCCGCGGCGGGGTGCGGGCAACGTGAAGGCGGGGCTGGAAACGGACGGGGCCCGCAGTGCGGGCCCCGGCGTGCCTCCCGCGGTGGCGACGGCGATCAGCCGCAGCTGCCGCAGCAGGTGGTGCCTTCGGCGTGCTCCGGTGCCAGCGTGGCGGGGAAGCCGGCGGCGCGCAGGGCGTCGCTGATGTCGTTTTCCTTCAGGCCGCTTTCCACCAGCAGGCGGCCGCGGCCGATGTTGGCGGTGATCTTGGCCTGCGGATCCAGCGCGTGCACGGCGAAAGCGATGGAGCGGGCAGTGGCCTCGTCAACGAGGCCCAGGACGTCGAACAGCATGGGGAAACTCCAGGAGATGGCGGAACGCGCTGTGCGCGGTGCCGCCATGATCCGCAGGCATTGCCGGCCACGCCTTGACCGGGATCAGCCGGCGGCGGGTCATCCCTGCCGATCTCAGGCCGATGCCGCCTGTTCGCGCAGCTGCGCGGCGCGCTCCCGGCCCAGGTAGCGGTGGATGCCGGCGCGGGCGAGGTAGAGCAGCGGGATCAGCGCGATGGCCGCCAGCATCTTGTAGGCGTAGTTCAGCGTGCCCACCGCCAGGAACTGCGAGGTGGGCCAGTGCTGCGGGCCGATCACGAAGGCGATGTACAGCACCACGAAGCTGTCCACCAGCTGCGACACCGCGGTGGAGCCGGTGGCGCGCAGCCAGGCGTGGCGTTCGCCGGTGCGGCGACGGATCTGGTGGAAGACGTGGATGTCGATCAGCTGGCCGATCAGGAACGCCACCAGCGAGCCGACCATGATCCACATGCCCTGGCCGAACACCGCCGCATACGCGGCCTGGTAGTCCGGCACGCCCTGTTCCTGCGCCGCGCCCACCCACCAGCTGGCGGGCGCCAGCCGGATGGCGATGTACGCGAACAGGAAACCGTAGGCCACCAGCCCCGCGGCCAGCCAGCTGACCATGCGCACGCCGCGCTTGCCGAAGTACTCGTTGACCGTGTCGGTCATGATGAACACGATCGGCCAGACCACCGTGCCGGCGGTGAAGTCCAGCGTGCCGCCCTGCCCGAACAGGTTCCAGTGCAGCGGCGCGATCCCCAGCGTGCCTTCCAGCGCGAAGATCTTGACCCCGATGAACTCCGCCAGCACCGCGTTGGCGCAGAAGAACGCCGCCAGCGCGGCGAACAGGCGGGTCGCGCGGTCGTCCAGCAGGCGCATGCCTCAGGGCGACCTGGCCGGTGGCGGCGCGAACGGGATGCTGTCCGGCGCCACCGCGCCGCCGCTGATGATGAAGCTCATCGCCTGGTCCACGGTCCAGTCGGTCGGGGTGATCTTCTCCATCGGCACGATTTCAAGATAGCCCGAGGTCGGATTGGGCGTGGTCGGCACGTACACCGCCGCCAGTTCGCGGCCAGTCCCGATTTCGCGCATGACGCGAGTGACGAAGCCCAGCGTCTTCATCTCGTTGTGCGGAAAGTCGATCAGCACCACCCGCTGGGTGCCGTCAGGCTTGGTCTGCAGGATGTCCAGCAGTTTGCGCGCGCTGCCGTAGATGGTGTTGGCCAGCGGGATCCGCGCCACCAGCGCCTCGAACCAGCGAAGGAGGCGCTGTCCCACCACCCGCCGCGCCAGCCAGCCGGCCAGCAGGATGAAGCCGACCGTGGCGACCAGCGCGATCGCGTTCTGCACCCACGGTTCCACCAGCCAGCCGAAGGTGCGCGGATTGCCGGCGGCGATGCCGGCAAGGCCGGGTTCGACCAGCGGCTTGCTGAGATCGCCCAGCAGCACGAACACGAACTTCACCACGACCCAGGTCAGCCACAGCGGCAGCAGGGTGAGCAGGCCGGTCAGGAACAGGCGCTGCAGGCGCAGGCCAAGCGAAGGGGAAGGAGGCATCCGCGCATTCTAGCGGCTGCCCGTTGCGCCGGCGGCACGCGTCAGCGCGCGCGCGCGAGCAGGATGCCGACGTCGGAATAGCCCCGCGAGGCGTCCAGCGGCTTGTCCTCGCCGTTGGCCATGCGGTTGTTGCAGGCGTGGTCGGCGCACAGCGCCAGCCAGCCGCTTGCCCGGGTGGGCTGCGCGCGCAGCTCGCCGGCGCTGGGCAGGTGGTAGCGCACGCCGTCCTGCACGCCGCGCCAGGACGCATAGGCCTGCGCGTCGGCGGCCGACACGCAGACGACCGGCTTGCGGTCGCTGCCGGTGTTGTTCCACTTCAGCTTGCGGCCGAAGAAGCCCTTGCCGCATTCCGCCGCGGCGCGGCCGGTGGCGTTGGCGAAGCGGGCGTAGTCGGCGCGGTTGACCGTCAGGATCTCCACGTTCGCTGCCGCTGCGTCCGCCTTGGCGGTCACCGTGGTCGTGCGGACGGTGGCGGGCCCGACGCGTGCCTGCAGCGTCCGCTGGCGCGCGGCGTCCAGCCCCAGCCAGCCGCTGTCGGCCAGCAGGGTGGCGGCGCTGGCGCGGGTGGCAGGCTTGGCCAGCAGCGCGGTCAGGCGCCGCTCCAACGCGGCGTCCAGCCGCTTGCGCAGCAGGACGATGGAGGCGCCGGTGCCGCCGCGGCGGGCATCGAGCTGCTGCGCGCGCTGGAAGGCGGCGCGCGCGCCGGCGCTGTCGCC
>JANJSW010000048.1 GCA_024711415.1 Thermomonas sp.
GCTGAAGCCATCGTCATAGCCGGTGGCGGGATCGGCCGGCTGCGTCAGTGCCGGCGCGGCGAGGGGCGCGGCGGGTGTGCTGGCCGGCTGCACCGCGGCCAGCGACTGCAACGCGTTGATCGGAGTGGTGGTGGCCGGGGCTGCGGCGTCGATCGGGGCGACGGCCTGATCCGCGGCCGGCAATGTGAACCCCGGCAGCGGCGCATCGGTGCCCGCGTCCTGGCGGGCGATGCCCTGCTGCGACAGCGGCAAACGTGCGGCGTGGGCGGCGGCGAAGCCGGTATCCGGTGCGGCTTCCGCCGGCAGGCCGACGCCGGGAGCGGCGAGGGCGGTGGGTGCGGGCATGGCGATGTCCGCGGCGGCCAAGCCCGGCCCCGCATCCGGCTGGCTGGTCGCCAGCGTCGGCAGCGCCGGTGCGGTGGCGGCGACCGGCGCGGCGGCGTTCGTCGCCGACGTCGGCGCGAGCGTTGGCGTCACCGGCAGCGCCGGCATCGGCGGCGTTTGCGGCATCTGCGGCATTTGTGCCAGTACCGTCAGCAGTGGATCGGCGGCGGGCGCCTCGTCCTGCCGCTCGCCGGCAGCGGTGCGGGGGGCGGCAGGCAACGCGCCGGCCAGCGAAATCGCGGTCGCTTCCGGCTGGCCGCCCAGCAGCAGGTCGAACAACAGGCCGGGGCCGCCGGCCGGTGCAGCAGCGGCGTTCTGCGCAGCGCCAAGGGCATCGGCGTTCGGCGAGGCCGTGGCGTTGGCGGTGCCGGCGGTCGCCGCCAGCACCGTGGCGGCAGGCGCCGCGGACGGCAGCGGCAGGCTGGCGGTTTCGCCCATCATGATTCGTTGCCTTCCTGCGCCACGCGAACGCGGCGCGCGCCAAGATCGTCCAGTTCGCGCTGCTCGCGGCGGTCGGCCACGCGCGATTCCTCGGCGCGATAGCTGGCAGCCAGCTGTTCCAGCACCTTGTTGTCGCGGCTGGCCAGCATCAGCCGGGCGCGCTCGACTTCGCAGTTCTGGCGCGAGCTGTCCACCACCTGCGCCTGCTGCTGCAGGGCGGTGTCGAGCTTGGCGCGGAATGCCAGGTGGTTGGCCAGCATCGCCGGCGCCAGCGTGCCGCCCGATGGCGCGACGCTGTAGGCATCGGCGTATTCCTTCAGGGTGTCGAGGCGCTGCTGCTGTTCGGCCAGCGTCCTGTCGCGCTCGGCCAGCATCTTCGCCACCGTGTCCTGGCGCTGCTGGGTGACCCGGAGGAGGGGATTCAGTCGTTGCGAGCGGGTCATTGGATGATCTCCGGTACACCGTCGAGCAGACGGGCGAGGGCATTGCGACTGGCTTCGACGTCCGCCGATTCGGCGACGTCCTGGCCAAGGAACTGGAGGATCTGCGGCCACAATGCAAGGGCGTCGTCGACCAGCGGGTCGTTGCCGCGCTGGTAGGCGCCGATGGCGATCAGGTCGCGCTGGGCGTTGTAGGCGGCCATCAGCTGCTTGAGGCGGCGGATGCGGCCGCGCCAGGCCGGGTCGGTGATGTCCTGCATCACGCGGCTGACCGAAACTTCCACGTCGATGGCCGGGTACAGGCCGGCGTCGGCGATCCGGCGGGTCAGCACGATGTGGCCGTCGAGGATCGCGCGGGCGGCATCGGCGATGGGCTCTTGCTGGTCGTCGCCTTCGGTCAGCACGGTGTAGAAGGCGGTGATCGAGCCGCGGCCGTCGGCACCGTTGCCGGCGCGTTCCACCAGCGCCGGCAGGCGCGCGAACACCGACGGCGGGTAGCCGCGGGTGGTCGGCGGTTCGCCCACCGACAGGCCGATCTCGCGCTGGGCGTGGGCGAAGCGGGTCAGCGAGTCCATGAGCAGGAGCACATGCAAGCCCTGGTCCCGGAACCATTCGGCGATGGCGGTGGCGCGCAGGGCGCCATGCAGGCGCGCCAGCGGCGGCCGGTCGGCGGGGGCGGCCACCACCACCGAGCGGCGCAGGCCTTCGGGGCCGAGGGTGCTTTCGACGAAATCGCGCACTTCGCGGCCGCGCTCGCCGATCAGGCCGACCACGATCACGTCGGCGGCGGTGTAGCGGGTCATCATGCCCAGCAGCGTCGATTTGCCGACGCCGGAGCCGGCGAACAGGCCGACGCGCTGGCCGCGGCCGATCGGCAGCAGGGCGTTGATGGCGCGCACGCCGACGTCCAGCGAGCGGGTGATCGGCTCGCGCATCAGCGGGTTGATCTGGACGCCTGCCAGGCCGACGAAATCCTCCGCGCGCAGCGGCGGGCGGCCGTCCAGCGGCACCCCGTCACTGTCGATCACGCGCCCCAGCAGGCCTTCGCCCACCGCCACTTCACCGCGGCTGGAGCCGGTGATGACCCGCGCGTTCGGCAGCAGGCCGGACAGGTCGGAGGTGGGCATCAGGAAGGTGCGGTCGCCTGCGAAGCCGACCACTTCGGCATCCACCCAGCGGCCGCCGCTGCTTTCCACGCTGCAGCGCGCGCCCAGCGGCGCTTCGCAGCCGGTGGCTTCCAGGGTCAGGCCGACGGCGCGGCGCAGCACGCCTTCGCGCACCATGCCCATCGCCGGAACCCGCGCGGTGTCCATCCCGCGCAGCCGCATCGCCAGCCGCAGGCTGCGTGCTTCGTCCCACTGTGCGGCGGCAATGCTCATTGGCTGCGTCCCGCGGGGCTGCGCTTGGCGCCCTGCAATGAACCGCGATGGTCGTCACGGTTCTCCACGCCTATCCAGCGCTTTTTCGCGCAAAAGATCAAGAGCCCGCCGCACCGGTTCACGCGCCGGCTCCGGCGACGATGCGCTGCAGGGTGGCATTGAGTCGCGCCGACAGGCTGCCGTCGATGCGCACGCTGTCGGCATGCAGGCGCAGGTCGCCGCGCGCCAGGGTGGTGTCGCCGCTCAGGCGCACGCCGCCCAGCGCCAGCAGCTGCGGGGTGAGCATGGCCAGGTCGTCGGGATGCAGGCGCAGGTCCACCTGGCGCTGGTCGCTGCCGGCCAGTTCCAGCGCTTCGCGCACCAGTGCTTCCAGCAGCGCCGGTTCGGCGACGTAGTCGCGGCGCAGCAGGGCGCCGGCGATGCGCACGGCGAGGTCGCCAAGGGCATCGCCGACTTCCCCGTCCAGCCGCGCCAGCGGCCGGGTGAAGGCATCGAGGATGCCTTCCATCTGCGCGGCGATGCGGCGCACCTCGGCCTGGCCTGCGGCCACGCCTTCCGCGTGCCCGCGCGCGTAGCCCTCTGCATGCGCGGCCTCTTCGATGGCCTGCACTTCCTCCACGCTGGGCATGTGCCGCACCGGCTCCTGCGGCGGCGGTGGCGGTGGCGGCGCCAGTTCGGGTGCCGCCCAGCGCACGGTATTGCTCATACGAACACCTCGGCCTTGACCACGAGCTGGATGGTGCCGTCTTCGGCCATCTTGCGGACGATGGCAAGGATCTCCTTCTGCGCGGCCTCGACCTCGGCCAGCCGCACCGGGCCGCGCGCTTCCATGTCCTCGACCAGCATTTCCGCGGCGCGTTGCGACATGTTGGTGGTGATCTTGTCCTTGACCTTGGCATCGGCGCCGCGCAGCGCCAGCGCCAGCCGGTCTGCGGGCACTTCGCGCAGGACCGACTGCATGGCGCGGTCGTCGATCTCGGCGAGGTTGTCGAACACGAACATGTGGTCGCGGAGGCTGGCGGTCAGGGCTTCGTCGACCTGCGCGATGGTGCCGAGGATGATCTCGTCCTGGCCGCTGTCCATGAAGTTGAGGATGTTGGCCGCCACCTTGACGCCGCCGATGGAGGACGACTTCAGGTTCTGGTTGCCGGCGAACTGCTTGGCCATCACGTCGTTCAGCTCATTGAGTGCGTGCGGCGGGATGCCGTCCAGGGTGGCAATGCGGATCAGCACGTCGGCGCGGGTGCGCTCGGGCAGGAACTTCAGCGCTTCCGCGCCCTGGTCCGGGTCCAGGTGCGACAGCACGATGGCGATGATCTGCGGGTGTTCGTTGCGCACCAGGTCGGCGATGGCACGCGGCTCCATCCACTTCAGGGTGTCCAGGCCGGTGGTGTTGCGGCCCAGCAGGATGCGGTCGATCAGGCTGCTGGCGCGCTCCTCGCCCAGCGCCTGCACCAGCACGGCGCGCACGTATTCATCGGCACCGCTGCCGATGTTGGGCTGCTCCAGGGTGTCCACGAACTCGTCGATCACCTTTTCGACGTTCTGCCGCGACACGCCGCCGACCGAGGTCATGGCCACGCCCAGTTTCTGCACTTCCTTGGCGCCCATGTGCTTGAGCACCTCGGCGGCCTGCTGCTCGCCCAGCGACAGCAGGATCACCGCGGCGCGCTGGACGCCGGTCAGGGCATAGTCACTCATCGGCATTCACCAGGTCGCGCACCACCGAGGCGACGCGCTTGGAGTCGGCGGCCACGGCGTCGCGCGCCACCTGCACCTTGGCTTCGAAGTCGCGGCGCTTGGCGATGCGCTCCTGGGTCAGCGCCGGCGGCACCGGCTGGTCGTCGTGGTCGAGCATCTCGGTGACCTCCGCTTGCTCCGGTTCGTGCTTGACCAGCACCTTCGGCGTGGTCAGCGCGCGGAAGGCGGGGCGCAGCACGAACCACACCACCGCCAGCACCGCCAAGCCGCCGAGCAGGGTGCGCAGCAGGTCGCGGGCCTTGGGATTTTCCCACAGCGGCGGCGGCTCGATGGCCGCTTCGGGCTGGCGTGCAAACGGCGAGTTGACCACGGTCACCGCATCGCCGCGCTGTGCGTCGAAGCCGATCGCCTGCTGCACCAGCGACTGGATGCGCTGGATTTCCTGCGCGTTGAGCGCGCGTTCGGTGGGCTTGCCGTTCTTGCCGGGGGCGCCGGCCAGGTTGTCCACCAACACGGCGGCGGTGACCCGGGTGATCCGGCCCGGCGCCTGTCGGGTATGGGTCAGGGTGCGATCGATTTCGTAATTGCGCACCGAGCTGCGGGTGCCGTTGGCGTTGGCGGCGGTGGCCTGCGCGGCGTTGGCGGGGGCGGCGCCGGCATTGGGGGCGGGATTGGCGGCGGCAGCGGCGGCGGCCGGGGTATTGGTGGCGCTGCCGGGCACGCCCTGCGGCGGGGCGGCGGCGGCCAGGTTGCCGGATTCGGACAGCTGCTCGCTGCGCACGATGGCCGGATCCGGGCCGTATTTCTCGCTGGCCTGCTCGGTCTGGCTGAAGTCCATGTCCACGCTGACCTCGGCGCGGACCTTGCCCGGGCCGGTCATCGGCTCCAGCAGCTCCTGGATGCGGCGCACGAACACCGCTTCCTGGCGGCGCTGGCGCTCGAACTGCTTGGCGCTGATGGCGGCGTCGCTGTCCGGATCCGGATTGGACAGCAGGCGGCCGTACTGGTCGACCACGGTGACGTTGCTGGCCGGCAGGCCGGGAATCGACGAGGACACCAGGTGAACGATGGCATCCACCTGGCCCTGCTCCAGGCTGGCGCCGCTCTGCAGCTGCAGCACCACCGAGGCGCTGGCCGGGTCCTTGTTGCGGGTGAACGCGGACGGCTTGGGCATGGCCAGGTGCACCCGCGCCTCGCGCACCGGGCGCAAATTGGAGATGGTTCGGGCCAGCTCGGTTTCCAGCGCGTGCTGGTAGCGCGCGTTTTCCACGAACTGGCTGGTGCCGAAGCCCTGGTCGCCTTCCATCGCGGCGAACCCACGGTCCTCGCCCGCACCTATGCCGCCGGCGGCCAGCGCCATGCGTGCCTCGCCGATGCGGTCTTCCGGTACCGACAGCGCGCCGGTCGCCGGGTCGATCTTGAACGGCAGCTGCGCGTTGCGCAGCACGTCGCGCGCCTCGCCGGCGGTCTTGGCATCCAGCCCCGGCAGCGGCGCGTAGGTGGGCTTCTGGGTCCAGAAGAACAGCCACAGTCCCAGCGCGATGGCGGCCGCGGTCACGCCCAGGGTCAGCAGCTGCCGCACCAGCGGGATGTCCTGCAGGCGTCCCAGGTTCTTCAGGCCTTCGGTGTTCTTGGGAAGTGCGATGGCGCTCATGGCTGGCGGGATTCTGGCTGGAAGGGGCGTTGGGGGCGAAGCTAAAGGCGGGCTGGGGGCCGCACCGGGCGGCGATCAGGCCTGCTAGACCGGCATGTTCATCACGTCCTGATAGGCCTGGACCAGGCGATTGCGCACTTCCACCGCCGCCTTGAAGGCGACCTGCGACTGCTGCATCGCCACCATGACCCGGGCCAGGTCGGCGCGCGGGTCGCCGATTTCAAACGCATGCTGCAGCGCGCCGGCTTCGTTCTGGGTCTTGCTGACCCCGTCGATGGCGTTGCTCAGGGTCTTCTGGAAGTCGGCGCGCGCCGGCTGCCCGGTCTCGATGGCATTGGACGGGCGGGCATCGACGGCCGCCGGATTGCCCAGCGGCCCCTGCGCCCGCGTCTCGTGGGCGCGGATCTGGGAGAGGATCGAGCTGATGGCGTCGGTCATCTGGGCACGGGGACAGGGAAAGCCTGTCGCCTGTCGTGCAAAACCCATGCCGGGGCGGTGACGGAAAACTGCCGGCGGTCAGAATTGACGCATGAATATCTTGATATTCAATGAGATAGGAAACATTGTTCTTGTTTTTCGCAGGAGCGGGTTCAGTCGCGACCGAAACCTGCGGCCACCTGGAAACCTCCGCGCGCTCGATCCGGGGGGCGTCCTGCAAACGCCGTGCGGAAAAGGCGCCGGCGCCCGCCCGGGAACCGCGCTAGCTGTCTTCCGCGGTGGCCTCGCTGCCGCGACCGATCCCGTACTTGCGCAGCTTCTCCAGCAGGGTGGTGCGACGCAGGCCCAGCAGCGGGGCCGCGTGGGCGACCACGCCGCCGCTCTGCTGCAGGGCCTGGCGGATCAGTTCGTTCTCGATTTCCGCGATGTGCTGGCGCAGGTCCAGGCCACCGGCCGGCAGCGATACCAGCGGCGACAGGGTGGCCGGATCCGGCGGCGGGGGCAGTACGGGGGCCGGAGCGGCGGGCTGCAGCGGCGGCAGCAGTTCCTCGCGCGGCGGCGGCGCGTCTCGCAGCAGTTCCTCCGGCAGGGCGGCGCGGTAGCGGGCCGGCAGGTCGCCGATGCCCACCCGGCCTTCCGGATGCAGCACCGCCAGCCGCTCCAGCAGGTTGCTGAGCTCGCGGACGTTGCCGGGCCAGTCGTAGTGCTGCAGCGCCGCGATGGCCTCGTCGGTGAGGGTGACCCGGCCGCGCCCGGCCTCGGCCAGCTGGCGGGTGATGGCCGTCACCAGGTCGGGCAGGTCGTCGCCGCGTTCGCGCAGGGCGGGCATTTCGATGGGGAAGACGTTGAGCCGGTAGAACAGGTCCTCGCGGAACCTGCCGTCGGCGATATGGGCCTCGAGGTTGCGGTGGGTGGCCGCCAGCACGCGCACGTTGCAGGTGATCGGCGGCCCGCCGCCGACCCGCTCGAACACGCGCTCCTGCAGCACCCGCAGCAGCTTGACCTGCATCGCCATCGGCATGTCGCCGATCTCGTCCAGCAGCAGGGTGCCGCCCTCGGCCATCTCGAAGCGGCCCTTGCGCTGGGTCAGCGCGCCGGTGAACGCGCCCTTTTCGTGGCCGAACAGCTCGCTTTCCAGCAGGTCGGGCGGGATCGCGCCGCAGTTGATGGCGACGAACGGCTTGTCCTTCCGCGACGAGCGGCCGTGAATGGCGCGCGCGGCCACTTCCTTGCCGGTGCCGGATTCGCCCAAGATCAGCACGGTGGTGTCGAAGCGGGCCACCTGGTCGATCAGGCGGTTCAAGCGCAGCACTGCGGAACTGCGGCCGGTGGGGCCGATCTGCGGAATCTCGCGGCGCTCGTCGTCGTCCATGCGCTTGATGCTGGCCCGGCGCAGCACGTCCTGCAGCTGGTTGCGGCGGATCGGATAGTCCAGCGTCCAGACCATTTCGGGGTGCAGGTGCCGGCGCCAGCCGCTGGCATCGGCCGGGCCGGGCAAGGCGATCACCGGCGGGTGCATGGGCTGCGCCGCCAACCAGGCGATGAACGCGTCCCAGGCGGCGGCATCGCCCACGTCGCCGGCAATGACCGCCACCCAGTCGGTGGCGCGCGCCTTGCCCAGGTCGATGTCCGCGGCATCCACCACGATGCGCGGGGTGAAATCCATGAAGTCCAGCAGCGTTGCCAGCCGCTCGGTACGGGCGTCGTCGCCATCGACCACCAGGATGCGCGATTCACTCATGCGCCAGCCTCGCCCCCGGCCAGGCCTTCCAGCAACGGCAGCACTTCCTGCATGTAGTTGAGCTTGCTGACGAAGGCATCGCTGCCGGCGCGCTGGGCGTGCTCGCGGTGCTCGCTGTCGTCGAAATGACTGACGATGGCGACGAACGGCGGCGAGTCCTGCGCCTTGATCAGGCGCGTGGCCTGCAGCCCGCCCATTTCCGGCATGGCCAGGTCCATCAGCACCACGTCCGGGCGCAGCGACTCGGAGCGGGCCACCGCCTCGATGCCGTTGGCCGCGGTGCCGGCGATATCGATCCACGCATGCTTGCGCATGTGCCGGATCACCGCATTGATGAAGCCCTCGTGGTCGTCCACGAGCAGCACCCTGATGGTTTTCAGCATCTTCTTCCCCTTGAGAAGATCAGCCCAGCCGCGCCATCGGCGCCGGGCTCCGCTCGCGGCGGCGCATGCGCGCCGGTGCGATGCACAGTTGTTCACGATACTTGGCCACGGTGCGCCGCGCCACGCGGATCCCTTGCCGGGCCAGCATCGCGGCGATCACTTCATCGGCCAGCGGCGCGTGCGCCGGCTCGTCCTCGATCAACCGGCGCACCATCGCCTTGATCGCCGCGCCGGACACCTCCGCGCCCTCCAGCCGCACCGCGAACAGGCGCTTGAGTTCCAGCGTGCCGCGCGGGGTCTGGATGTATTTGCCGGTGGTGATGCGCGAGATCGTGGATTCGTGCACCCCGATTTCCTCGGCCACCTCCTTCAGCGTGAGCGGCGCGATGGCCTCCTCGCCCTGTTCGAGGAAGGCCTGCTGGCGCGCAACCAGCACGCGCGCGGTCTTGAGCAGGGTTTCGTTGCGGATGCCCAGGCTGCGCAGCAGCCAGCGGGCCTCGTCCAGCAGCCCGCGCATGCCGGCGTGGCCGGACGCCTGTTCGGCATGCGCGCACAGGCGCAGGCGCGGGGCACTGCGGGTGTTCAGGCGTACCTGCCAGCCGCCGCCGGCGCGCCAGGCGATCACGTCCGGGACGATGAAGGCGGGCTCCGGCTCCGGCGGCTGCTCCACCGGGTGCGGTTGCAGCGACAGCACCAGCGCCACCGCTGTCGCCACCTCGGCGGACGATGCGCCCAGCTGCTTGGCCAGGGCGGGAAGATCATGGCGGGCCAGCGTCTCCAGCTGCTCGCCGACGATGCGCAGCGCCAGCGACCGCGCATCGCTGGCGGGCAGGGCGCGCAGCTGGGCCAGCAGGCATTCGCGCGGGTCGGCCGCGGCCATGCCCGGCCAGTCGCCGTCCAGCAACAGGCGCTGGCGCGCGTCCAGCAGCGCGCCGGCACTGGCATCGGGCAGCTCGTCCGCGAGTTGCACCGCGCCCTGGCGGGCCAGTTCGGCCGGATCGCCTTCCAGATAGCCGCGGTCGTCGCAGTGGTCCAGCCACCACGCGGCGATCGCCAGGTCGCGGGCGCTGCAGCGCAACTGCAGCTGTTGCAACAGGCGCTGGCGGGGGTCGCTGGATTCGCCTGCGGCGATGCGGGCAGTGGCATCGTCGTCCGAGTCGCCGGCATGGCTGCCGCCGGACAGGAACATCGGTTCCGGCAGCTCGTCCCAGGCGGCGGCTTCCAGCGCGGCGTCATCGCCATCACCGGCGGAAACGGGCTCTTCCTCGTCCGCCTCCTGTTCCAACAGGGGGTTGCGTTCCAGGACCTGCTGGAGTTCCTGCTCCAGTTGCAGCGAGGTGACCTGCAACAGGCGGATCGACTGCAGCAGCTGCGGGGTCAGCGTCATCGACTGCCCCATCTTGGCCTGCAAGCTAGCCTTCATCCCGGCTCCCCGTGGTCCTGCCTGAACTGCCCATCTGCTGTGGTTAAGTCGCCCCTACCGCGAAACCGCGCATGCGTCTTGCATGCAGTGTAGGCGAATCCATGGAAATAGGCGCGACCGGAGTCGGAAAATCGACACGCCGACAGACGCGCTCGAAACGCGGACCTGGTCGCGCGTTCGGCAGGGTGGAAGCCAGGATTACTGGTCGCGCTGGGCGCGAA
This sequence comes from Thermomonas sp., assembly GCA_024711415.1. Classification (GTDB taxonomy): domain Bacteria; phylum Pseudomonadota; class Gammaproteobacteria; order Xanthomonadales; family Xanthomonadaceae; genus Thermomonas. Next base: position 10,206 of record JANJSW010000048.1, read on the forward strand.
GCTCGGCGATGGCCCGGCGGTGCTGGCGGAACAGGTGACGTTCCAGCGCCGCGCGGGTGGCGTCGGGCAGGGGATCGAATTGCAGCCACTGGCTGGGCGTGCCGTCGTCGCCGGGTGCGCAGGCGATAACGACCGCCGGCAGCACCAGCGGCTCCGGCAACCACGGGGTGGCCTGCATGCGGAACAGGCCGGTGCTGCCGACCACGCAGGCATTGCCAGCCGGCATCCGCACGCCCTTTGCGGACCAGCGCAGAAGCACCCGCGGATCGGCGTTGGCCTGCGCATTCAGGTTGCCGACCAAGGTCAGCAGCAGATCGAGTTTTGCCTCGATGCGCCGCAGCGCCAGCCCCTGCGCGCCTTCTTCTTCCTCGTTGCGGCTGTCTTCGATGATGGCGATCGCGGACAGGTGGATCTCGGCACGGGAGCAAAGGGTTTCCAGCCACGCCGGATCCAGCGCTTGCGGCACGAACGCCGCCCGCTGCAGGTCTTCACAGGCCAGCGCGTCGCCGAACAGGGCCGCGTCGGCGTGCTCGCGGTTCATCCCATCGCCTGCAGGTAGGCATTGGCGCCGCGCTGGTGGCGCTGCAGCTGCTGCAGCTGCTCGGCGACGAAATCGCGCCGCTGGCCCAACTCCTCCAGCATCGCCTGCTGCGCGCCCATGAGATTCATCCACGCCTGCATCTGGCGCGGGTCCAGCAGCGCGGCGTCCACCGCCCCCAGCGCCTGTCGCACCGCGCGGTCATGGGCATCCACCAGCGCCGCGGCGGCGTCCAGATCGGCCCGGCCCAGCGCTTCGCGCAGGGCATCGACCGGCAGGGCGGGCGGGGCGTCGGTGGTGTAGTCGGTCACCGCGCGCGGTCCGGGTCGATCTGCTGCCAGGCGGCTTCGATGTCGGCGATCAGGCCGTCGACTTCCTGCACCACCGCGACATCGTTGTTCAGGTTGGCCTCGGTCAGCCGGCGCTGCGAGTAGTCGTACAGCGCGGCCAGTCCGTCGGCGATCTCGCCGCCGGCGGCGTGATCCAGCGAGCCATCCAGCTCGCTGATGATCAGGCTGGCCTCGCTGATGGCCTGGCCCTTGCGCGGCAGGTCGCCGATTTCGATGCACGCATTGGCCAGCCGCAAGCGCTCGCGGATGCCGGCCAGCATCAGGCTTACCAGCCGATGGGGGTTGGCATCCAGCACGGCGCTGCTGACGGCGGTCTGGCGATAATGCTGGGCAGAGGTTCGAGCGTTCATGGTAGTGGTCAGCGGCCGTTGAGGGCGCCCAGTTGCTGGGCGATATAGCTGGAGGTGCTCTGCATCTGCGCCATCATCGCGTCCAGCGCGGTGAACTGACGGCGATACGAGGCCTCCAGGCGTTCCATGCGGGCGTCGAGGTCGGCGCGCTGCTGGCCCACCGTCTTCATGCGGGTATCGAGACTCTTGCTGCGATCGGCCAGCAGCCCTTGCGCGCCGACGTAGTTGTGCAGCATGTCGCGGACGTTCTTGCCCAGGTCGGCATCTTCTCCGAGCAGGCTCTTCACCGCACTTGGGTTGGCGGCTATCGCCGCGTCGAACTTGCTGCCGTCCAGGCTGAGCGAACCGTCGACCGCGGTCTTCAGGCCCAGCGCATTGAGTTCGGCGTAGTTGTTGCCGATCGCGTTGCGCAGCGAAGCGGTGATCGCACGCGGCGCGGAGTCGCCGCTCAGCGGCCCCGCCAGCTTGCCTTCGCCACCGGCGGCGCTTTGCGTGCGCAGTGCGCCCAGCGCGGTGTTGTAGGCACTGATGAAGCCGAGCATGGAGGCTTTCAGCGTGCTGGCGTCGGATTCCACGTCCAGCGAGAAGGCCTCGCCCGGCTTGGCCTTGGTCAGGGTCAGGGTGATGCCGTCCACGAGATCCGTCAGCGTATTCGTCGACGACGTACGGGTGATGCCGTCCACGTGCACCACGGCATCCTGCGCGGCGGTGACCTCCGTCATCGTGCCGCCAGTGGTGGCCAGCACCGACAGTCCGCCATCGCCACCGCTGGCGCTGACCGTCAGTGCGCCTGCCGCACCCGTCTTGCCCGAACTCAGCACCAGCACCTGGCCGGAATCGCCGTTGACCAGGGTGGCGGTCACGCCCTTGCCGGCGGCCTGGCTGTTGATGGCGTCGCGGATGTCGGCCAGCGTGCCTTTGCCGGCGTCGATGGTGACATCGAAGGCGTCGCCGCTGCCTACCTGCAGGGTCAGGGTGCCGTTGCCCACATGGGTGTCGGTGGCCACGGCCGCCGACTGCAGCTTGTGCGCAGTGGCCAGCTTTTCCACGATGACCGAATAGCTGCCCAGCGCCGCGGAGGTGCCAGCACTTGCGGTGAAGCCCGCATCCGTGGCAACAGTGGCCTTGCGGCCGGGCAGGCCGCCGGCGCCGTCCAGCTTCTTCAGCGAGCTTTCAATGCCGGCCAACGCGGCCTTGATCGCGCCGAAGGCGGAAATCTGTGCCTTGGTGGACGATTCGATGGCGTTCAGCCGGTTGTCCGCAGGCGCACGTTCGGCAGCGACCAGCTGGCCAACCAGCTCGCTGACGTTCAGGCCCGAGCCAATGCCCGCGCTGGTGATGGTGGCCATCTTGCCTCCTCGTGGCGCACGATCGCGTGCGCAGCAGCTTGCATGGAATTTAACGGCGGGCCCCGCCGAAGCTTGAGCCATGCAAACCATAAGCCATTTGGCGGTGGCGCCGGCATGCAAGGCTGCGAGGGAAGGGCTCCAGGCCGGACCTGAATTTTCCGCTTGCTGCGGACACCGCTGTCCCGGGGGCGGGCCCGGCCTTCAAAAAGTCCTGCAAAAATGGAGGTTAACGCCAATTCATTCGCGTGGACCACCGGCTGTCGGGGGGGGGCGATGCGCCGGGATCGGATCGCTCCGTACCGGCGGCGCGGTCAGGCTTCCTGATCGAACAAACCGCGGCCGGTGGCGGCCAAGCGCCGTGCGACCGTCAGCGCGGCCTCATCCGGGATCTGCAAGATGGTTTCGCCGGTGTCGGAATCCACCACCGACACCACGACGCGGTTCGCGTCCTCGTCCACCCGGAAACGCAGATTGGTCTGCACGCGCGATTCCGCCAACGTCTGCTCGATCTGCTTCTGCAGTTCACTGGCGGTGGGCTTGCTGCGTACCTGCTCGGCAGCGGCCTGTTCGGCCTGGGCCAGGCTGGCCTGTCGTGCGGCATCGGGGGAGGGCGCGCCGGCAAGCGGACGCGGCAAAGCCCCGGCGCCAGGCGTCGAGGCGGGAACGGCTCCGTTAGGCGGAGCGTTGATGGGCGCGATGCTGGACATGACGGCTCATCGAAGGGGTTGGGACAACTCTCCTGCAGTTCGGCCGGGGCCTGTCCTGCTGCAAATTGCGTGATGCTGGAACCGTGTTGCCGACACTTGGGCCGGCCCCGACTTGATGCGTGTCGGGGCCGGCCGTCGTCGTGTCGTCTTGCGAGGCCTGCCTTAGCGCAGCAGGCTCAGGACGCTCTGCGGGACCTGGTTGGCCTGGGCGAGCATGGCGGTGCCGGCCTGGTTGAGGATCTGGCTGCGGGTCAGTTCCGCGGTTTCCTTGGCGAAGTCGGTGTCGCGGATGCGGCTGCGCGATGCGCTCAGGTTTTCCGAGGTGGTGTTCAGGTTGCTGATCACCGAGCTGAAGCGGTTCTGGATCGCACCCAGT
>JANJSW010000113.1 GCA_024711415.1 Thermomonas sp.
CACCAGCGGCGCCACCCGACCATCGAACAGCCGCTCCAGCAGGCCGCGGCTTTCCGCCAGTACCCAGTCCTCGCGCTTGACCATCGGCGAATACAGGTAGCGGCGACCGTCTTTCTCGGCCCGGATCGCGCCCTTGTTGAGCAGGCGGTTGAGCAGGGTCTTGATGGTGGCGTCCTGCCAGTCCTGCCGGCCGGCCAGCGCCTGCGCCACCTCGTCCGCGCCCAACGGGCTGCGCGCCCAGAGCACGTCCATCACCACCGATTCGGCCTCGCTGATCTGCATCGTTTACATCCGTAATCTTTTCTGCAGATTACAGATGTAAATGCTCGTGTCAAGCGGGTGCGAAAACACGCGCACCCAGTCTGCCGGCACCGCGCCGGCGAACGGACAGGGCCTGCGGCCGGAAAGGCGCCCGAAAGGGACGCCTTACGCGGTCAGCTTCCGCCCGCCCCCATCGCCCGCACCTCGAACGTCGCCGGCACCCGCCCGGCGCGCTGGAATACCAGCGTGGCCTCGAAATGGCCACCCGCCACCAGCGCACGCCGCGGCTTGATGAGCATGAGGTGGTAGCCACCGGGCTTGAGCTCCAGCCTGCCATGCGCGGGCACGACCACGCCGTCGGGCAGCGCCCGCATCCGCATCACCCCGCCGTCGTTGCGCATCTGGTGGATCTCGATCCGCTGCGCGATATCGCTCTCCACCCGCAGCAGGCGGTCTTCGACGTCGCCCTCGTTGACCACGGTCAGGAATCCGCCCGCCACCGGCGCCACCGCCGGCACCGCGCGCGTCCACGCTTCGCGCACATGCACCTTTCCGTTGCCGGCCACGGCGCCGGTCGCCAGCAGGCACAGCGCCACCATCCAACCCATCCATTGCTTCATTGTTTGCACCTCGATATCGGTTCCGTCCGGCGCCGCCCGTGGCGGGATGCTCCCGCCACGACGGCATCGGCGCTGCGTCACAGCGAGAAGTTGAGCTTCAGCCAGAGGTTGCGCCCCGGCTCGTTGATCCGCACCGGCATTGCCGGGTAGCCGAAGTCGGCGTTGCCGGCCAGGTTCAGATGCTCGCTGTAGCGACGATCGAACAGGTTGTCGACGCCGGCGGACAGCTGGACCCGCTCGTTGACACGATAGCCGCCATTGAACGCGAGCGTGGCGAAGCCCTTGCTGGGGCCGAGGTCGCGGCCGGTGACATTGCCCTGGCTTGCCGCCACGCGGGTCTGCGCCGAGACCGCGCGCAGGAGCACGCCGGCGTTCCAGCGGCCGTTGTCCCAGGCCGCGGTGAAACGCCCCTCCAGCGGCGTCATCTGCGGCAGCGCGGTGCCGGCATCGGCGTTCGCGCCCCAGGCCCATGCCACGCTGCCACCCAGCGTCCAGTCCTTGGCCGGGCGGAACTCGCCGCCGGCTTCGGCACCGTGGATGCGCGCATCGACATTGGTCGCCATCGAGGCGCTGCCCATCATGCCGCCGCTCATGTAGCGGAACAGGATGAAGTCCTCGACCCGGCCGACGTAGCCGGACACCCACGCGTTGCCGCGAGCGCCGCGCCACTGCAGGCCGGCATCGAGCTGGGTGGTCTTTTCCGGCTGCACACCGACGAACGCGTTGGCGCTGCCCATCGGTCCGCGGGTGGGCGAGAACAGCTCCCAGTAGTCGGGCATGCGCCGGGTATGGCCCACGCCCGCGAACCAGCCCAGGCCGCTGCCGACGATGTCGTGCTCATAGCGGATGAACCCGGCCGGCAGGGTTTCGCTGCGGGTCTGGCCGAAGCTGGGATTGGCCATGGCCGGGGTGCCGACGGTGGCACGGCGGTCGGTCGCTTCGGCGCGATCCACGCGCGCACCCGCCACCACCCGCCGCGCGTCGGCCAGCGCCCATGTGCCTTCCGCGAACAGCCCGTGCTGGCGGAAATCGGCATCGTTGGTCCACGGTTGCGCGCGCCATGCATCCCGCCCCTTGGCGTTGCGGCGGCGGTGTTCGCTGCGCTGGGCATCAAGGCCCGCGACCAGCGAGAACGCCTGCCAGCCCCATTCCAGCGCGACCCGGCCGCCGGTGGTGGTGCGCTCGACGTTGGAGCCCATCGGCATCGGCATGCTGCCCCCCGGGTTGGGCGTGCGCAGGCTGTAGTTGTCCATCACGTGGTCGGCGGCGTTGCGGTAGGCATTGGCCTCCACCTTGCGCAGCGTGCCGGCGAAGGCCTTTTCGAAGCGCAGGCCGAGGCTGTCGCGGCGGAACTGCGAGCCGTCCATGCTGCGGCCGGCATAGCGCGCCCAGGCGTCACCGGCACCGACGGAGAGCTCCAGCAGGGTGTCGGCATCGGGCGTCCAGCCCAGCGCCAGGTCGGCATTCCACTTGTGCCAGGCCGACGGCACGCGCGCGCCGTCGCCATCGTCGTAGTCGCGCGCTTCCGAACGGTTGGCATCCAGCCGCACGTAGCCGCGCGGGGCGCCGGCCAGCAGCTCCAGCACCTGGTCGTTGCGGCCGAAGCTGCCGCCGAGCAGGCTGCCCTGGGCACGCAGTTCACGCTGTTCGAAGCGCGGCGTGTCGCGCTCGAAGCGGACCGTGCCGGCCGAGCCCACCGGCCCCCACTGCACGGTCTGCGGGCCTTTCACCACCACCAGCGCATCGAAGGTTTCGGGGGCGACGTAGGACATCGCGTTGTCCATCCGCGACGGACAGGCGCCGTGCATGCTGCCGGCGTTGGTCAGCAGGTTCAGGCGCGAACCGAACATGCCGCGCAGCACCGGGTCGCCGTTGGTGCCACCGTTGCGCAGCGCGGTGAAGCCGGGAATGGTCTTGAGGTAGTCGGCGCCGTCGCTGGCCGGCACCGGCTGGCGCGGCAGTTTCGGGTCGGTCTCGAAGGTCAGCGGCTGGGTCTGCATGCCGATGACCACCACGCGGTCGAGGGTTTTGGCCGCTTCCTCGCCGTCGGCGGCGAGGACGGAGACGGGGAACAGGGCGAGCGCCAGCGCGCAGGCAAGCACGCGACGCGACGGCGCGGCCGTCGCGGAACGAAGGGAATTCATGTTGGCTCCAAAGCACAAGTGGGAGGCGGGATTCCGCCAGGTGGAACGCTTGTGGTTCAGAGCAGGATCGGCGGCCCTCGCGCGCCCAGACCGCGCAGCAGCGGTGGCGCGTGCGGGGTGGGCAACAGCGACGCCGGCAGCAGGCGACGCCGCAGCGGCGGCAGGAACAGCGCCAGCGCCAGCAACACCGGCGCCAGCGCGGACAGCAGCGGGCAGTAGCCGCAGTAGTCGTCGGGCATGCCGCCGGCCGGCATCGGCGCCGGCGTGGTGCCGCTATCGGCCAGCAGGCTCGGCTTCGTCCACGCCATGCCCTCGCTGGTGCACATCGCCAGCACCACGTCCGGCAACCGCTGTGCGTTGC
>JANJSW010000137.1 GCA_024711415.1 Thermomonas sp.
CTGCTGGCGCTGGCGCTGGCAGGCTGCGCATCGCTGCCGCCGCCGGCGGGTGGTGATGCCGCCGCCGGTGAGGCCGCCCAACGCGTGCGGATCGGCGCGCTGGGCCTGGCGGATGGAGATTGCGCTGCCCCGGCCTGGTCGCTGGTCGGCAGGGTGGCCCTGTCCAATGGCAGGCAGGGTGGCAGCGGCCGGATCGAATGGACGCAGGCGGCGGGCGCGCAGCGCCTGCAGCTGTCGGCGCCGGTGACGCGGCAGGGCTGGTTGCTGGAGGTCGATGCCGGCGGTGCCGTGCTGCAGGGCGTGGCGGAAACGCCGCTGCGCGATGCCGATCCCGCGCGGCTGCTGCGCGAAGCGACCGGCTGGGACATCCCGGTGGCCGCGCTCGGCTGCTGGGTGCGCGGTGCGGCTGCCGCGGCACCCGCGCTTGGACCGGCACGGATCGCCTATGGCCTTGACCTGCTGCCGCGGCGGATCGAGCAGGGCGGCTGGACGGTGGAATACGACGGCTGGCATGCCGCGGCCGGTGGCCTGTCGCTGCCCGGGAAGGTCGAGGCCCGCCGCGGCGACGACCGGGTGCGGCTGGTCGTCGACCAGTGGGGAATGGAATGACCCGGTTCCCCGCGGCCGCGGGTTGGAGCGCCTGGCCGGCGCCAGCCAAGCTCAACCTGTTCCTGCACATTACCGGCCGCCGCGGCGACGGCTACCACGAGCTGCAGACCGTGTTCCGCCTGCTGGATTGGGGCGATACGGTCCACCTGCGCCCGCGCGTCGATGGCGTGGTTGCCCGCATCGGTGACGGCGCCAGCGGTGTCGCCGAGGCCGACGACCTGATGGTGCGTGCGGCCATCCTGCTGAAAAATGCGTGCAAATGCGACCAAGGTGCTGACATCGGCATCGAAAAGCGCATTCCGATGGGTGGCGGCTTCGGCGGTGGGTCGTCCGACGCGGCCAGCGTGCTGGTCGCATTGAATCGGCTGTGGGGCGTGGGCCTGGGCGAAGCCCGGCTGGCCGAACTGGGGCAGGCGCTGGGCGCGGACGTGCCGGTGTTCGTGCGCGGTCACAACGCCTGGGCGGAAGGGATCGGTGAGCGGCTGACGCCGATCCGGCTGCCGCCGGCCTGGTACCTGCTGGCCTCGCCCGACGTGCACGCCGCTACCGCGGCATTGTTCCAAGCCCCTGATTTGACGCGCGATGCGCCACCCGTGACAATAGCGGGCTTCCTTTCCGGAGCTGTGCTCGGCAATGCGTTCGAGCCGGTGCTGCGCCGCCGCGAACCCGCCGTCGAGGCCGTGTTCGAGGCGCTTGCGCGCGTCGGCACGCCGCGTTTGACGGGTTCGGGCAGCGGTTGCTTCGTGGAGTTCGCGGATCGCGGTTCCGCCGAAGCGGCGCTGGCTGCGCTGCCGCCGGGCATGCATGCCTGGCTGGCGCGCGGCGCGGAACGGTCGCCGCTGCTGGATGCAGTGGAGCAGCATCACTAGGGGCGTCGCCAAGTGGTTAAGGCACCGGGTTTTGATCCCGGCATTCGTAGGTTCGAATCCTTCCGCCCCTGCCAACCCGCGCAACCGCGCGCCCATCGCCTCCCCCCAACGCGGCCACGACAATGCAAGACAACCCCAACTTGCTGGTTTTCTCGGGCAATGCCAACAAGCCGCTGGCCGACGCGGTCTGCCGCGAGCTGGGCGTGCGCCCGGGCAAGGCCCTGATCAGCCGTTTCTCCGACGGCGAAGTGCAGGTGGAGATCGAGGAGAGTGTGCGCCGGCAGGAGGTCTACGTCATCCAGCCGACCAATGCGCCCAGCGCCGAGAACTTCATGGAGCTGCTGGTGCTGATCGACGCGCTCAAGCGCGCCTCGGCGGCCAGCGTCACCGCGGTGGTGCCGTATTTCGGCTACGCCCGCCAGGACCGCCGCCCGCGCTCCTCGCGCGTGCCGATCACCGCCAAGGTCGCGGCCAAGATGTTCGGCGCGGTGAATACCGACCGCGTGCTCACCGTCGACCTGCACGCCGACCAGATCCAGGGCTTCTTCGACTGCCCGGTGGACAACGTCTACGCCTCGCCGCTGCTGCTGGCCGATATCTGGCGCGTGCACGGCACCGAGGGCGTGATCGTGGTGTCGCCGGACGTCGGCGGCGTGGTGCGCGCGCGCGCGATCGCCAAGCGCCTGGACGATGCCGAGCTGGCCATCATCGACAAGCGCCGCCCGCGCGCCAACGTCGCCACGGTGATGAACATCATCGGCGACGTCGAAGGCAAGACCTGCGTGCTGGTGGACGACATCGTCGACACCGCGGGCACCCTGTGCGCCGCCGCCAATGCGCTGAAGGAGCGCGGTGCGCGCAAGGTCGTGGCCTACTGCGTGCACCCGGTGCTGTCGGGTGCGGCGATGGACAACCTCAACAAGTCCTCGCTCGACGAGCTGGTGGTCACCGACACCATCGCGCTGTCGCCGGCGGCGCGCGCCTGCAGCAAGATCCGCCAGCTCAGCGTGGCCGAGCTGCTGGCCGAAACCATCCGCCGGATGGCGTTCGGCGAGTCGGTCAGCTCGCTGTACGTCGACTGACAACCCATTCGCGCCGCCGGCCTGCCGGCGGGGCATTCCACTCACCTGGTCGCGGGTGAGTGTTTCCACCGCCGCGAGGCGGTTCCATCGCAACAGAAGTGAGTCATTGCCATGTCCGAACACATCATCAAGGCCACCGGCCGCAACGTCGAGGGTAAGGGTGCGAGCCGCCGCCTGCGTCGTGCCGCCCAGCTGCCGGCCATCGTCTACGGCGGCAGCGCCGCCCCGCAGGCCATCCAGATCGAGCATGAGACGATCTGGCTGGCCAGCCACCACGAGTGGTTCTACTCGTCGATCCTGAGCCTGGACATCGACGGCAAGGTCGAGCAGGTGCTCCTGCGCGACATGCAGCGCCACCCGTACAAGCAGCTGATCATGCACCTGGACTTCCAGCGCGTGGATGCCAGCCAGGCGCTGCGCACCAAGGTCCAGCTGCACTTCCTGAACCAGGAGAAGTCCCCGGCCGGCAAGACCGGTGGCGTGGTGATCATGCACGAGCTGACCGAAGTGGAAGTGGCCTGCCTGCCGAAGGACCTGCCGGAAGCCATCGAAGTCGACCTCGGCGACCTCGCCGTGGGTGCGGTGGTGCACCTGTCCGACCTCAAGCTGCCGGCCGGCGTGGAAATCCCGGCCCTGAAGCTGGGCAAGGAGCACGACGTCGCCGTCGTGGTCGCCAAGCACGGCAAGGAAGAAGCGGAAAGCACCGCGGCGCCGGAAGCCGCCGAAGTGCCGGCGACCAAGGCCGCCAAGAAGGAAGACAAGTAATCCTGTCCTGCGCGTCATCCCCGCGCCAGCGGGGATGACGTCGCGGGAACGGAATCGCTCCGATGGCTGGTCTTCGCCTCATCGTCGGGCTGGGCAATCCCGGCGCCGAACACGCCCGAACCCGGCACAACGCCGGGTTCTGGTTTATTGATGCGCTGGCGCAGGCCGACGGCGTGCGTTTCGGGCTGGAAAGCAAGCTGTTCGGCGAAACCGCCAAGGTCGTGGTGGCCGGCGAGCCGGTGTGGCTGTTGCGTCCGGCCACCTTCATGAATGCCAGCGGCAAGTCGATCACCGCGGCGCTGCGCTACTGGAAGATCGAGCCCGAGGAAATGCTGGTCGTGCACGACGAGCTGGACCTGCCGCCGGGCGTGGCGCGGCTCAAGTTCGACGGCGGCCATGGCGGCCAGAACGGCCTGCGCGACACCATCCGCCTGCTAGGCCACGGCAAGTTCCACCGCCTGCGCATCGGCATCGGCCATCCCGGCCACAGGGACAAGGTCACGCCCTGGGTGCTGGGGCGTCCCGGCACAGCGGACGAGGCGCTGATCCTGCGTGCGATCGGCAATGCCGCCGAGGTGCTGCCACTGGCGGTGCAGGGCAACTTCATGGATGCGATGACCCGGCTGCACACGCCTGCGTCGTGATTGGCGATTGGTGATTGCCGATTCGGCGGAAGCGTCGAATCGGCAATCACGAATCCCGAACCACGGATCCCCCCATGGGCATCAAATGCGGCATCGTCGGACTGCCGAACGTCGGCAAGTCCACCCTGTTCAACGCGCTGACCAAGGCCGGCATCGCCGCCGCCAACTTCCCGTTCTGCACCATCGAACCGAACGTGGGCGTGGTGCCGGTGCCGGACCCGCGGCTGGGTGCGCTTGCCGAAATCATCAATCCGCAGAAGGTCATTCCGACCGCGGTGGAGTTCGTCGACATCGCGGGACTGGTGGCTGGCGCGGCCAGCGGCGAAGGTCTGGGCAACAAGTTCCTGGCCCACATCCGCGAGGTTGATGCGATCTGCCACGTGGTGCGCTGCTTCGAGAACGACGACGTCATCCACGTCAGCAACCGCATCGATCCGATCGCCGACATCGAGACCATCGATACCGAGCTGGCGCTGGCCGACCTGGAATCGGTGGACAAGGCGATTTCCCGCTACGAGCGCGTGGCCAAGGGCGGCGACAAGGACGCCAAGGCCAAGATCGAGGTGCTGGGCAAGCTGCGCGCCGCGCTGGACCAGGCCAAGGCCGCACGCACGGTGGCGCTGGACGATGACGAGAAGGCCGCCATCCGCGACCTGTTCCTGCTCACGCTGAAGCCGGTGATGTACGTGGCCAATGTGCAGGAGGATGGGTTCGCGAACAATCCCCATCTCGATGCCGTGCGCGCCCGCGCGCAGGCGGAAGGCTCGCAGGTGGTGCCGGTGTGCGCGGCGATCGAGGAGGAGCTGAGCCAGCTCGACGACGCCGACCGCGACGCCTTCCTCGCCGACCTCGGGTTGGAGGAGCCGGGCCTGAACCGGGTGATCCGCGCCGCGTATGCGCTGCTGGGCCTGCAGACCTACTTCACCGCCGGGGTCAAGGAAGTGCGCGCGTGGACGGTCAAGGCGGGCGCCACCGCGCCGCAGGCGGCGGCGGTCATCCATACCGACTTCGAAAAGGGCTTCATTCGCGCCGAGACCATCGGCTACGACGACTTCATCAAGTACCGCGGCGAAGCCGGTGCCCGCGATGCTGGACGGCTGCGCCTGGAAGGCAAGGAATACCGCGTGCAGGAAGGCGACGTGCTGCACTTCCGCTTCAACGTCTGAGCCTGCCGGCGGGCCGTTTCCGCCCTTGGCGGCGGACGACTGAGCGCGACCCCGTTTTTTTGCAAAAAGCCGTTGACACAATCGAAAGTGACGGCCAGAATAACGGGCTCTTTGAGGGGCTTCACCGTCTTTCAACGAGGAAAGAACGGAGGGATACCCAAGCGGCCAACGGGGGCAGACTGTAAATCTGCTGGCTTACGCCTTCGGTGGTTCGAATCCACCTCCCTCCACCATTTCGACCCCGCTCGCGGGGTGGCAAGTTGAAGAGTCAAGCCGTCGGCCTTACCAGTCGGTGGTGCAACAAGGCAGGGCTCCCGGCGCGGGAGTAGTTCAATGGTAGAACTGTAGCCTTCCAAGCTACTAGCGCGGGTTCGATTCCCGTCTCCCGCTCCACCATTGCATTACAATGTCCTGCTGTAAAACCTGCTCACGTAGCTCAGTCGGTAGAGCACCTCCTTGGTAAGGAGGAGGTCGAAGGTTCGATTCCTTTCGTGAGCACCATATTCGCAATCCCACGCCTGTTCCGGCAGGCAAATTCCCAGCGAGACGCAGCCATGGCAAAGGGTAAGTTCGAGCGCACCAAGCCCCACGTGAACGTGGGCACGATCGGTCACGTTGACCACGGCAAGACGACGCTGACGGCGGCGCTGACGAAGGTGGGCGCGGAGCGTTTCGGTGGTGAGTTCAAGGACTACGGTTCGATCGACGCGGCGCCGGAAGAGAAGGCGCGCGGCATCACGATCTCGACCGCGCACGTGGAATACGAAAGCCCGACCCGTCACTACGCGCACGTGGACTGCCCGGGCCACGCCGACTACGTGAAGAACATGATCACGGGTGCGGCGCAGATGGACGGCGCGATCCTGGTGTGCTCGGCGGCTGACGGCCCGATGCCGCAGACCCGCGAGCACATCCTGCTGTCGCGCCAGGTGGGCGTGCCGTACATCGTCGTGTTCCTGAACAAGGCCGACATGGTGGACGATGCCGAGCTGCTCGAGCTGGTCGAGATGGAAGTGCGCGAGCTGCTGTCCAAGTACGACTTCCCGGGTGACGACACCCCGATCATCGCGGGTTCGGCCCGCCTGGCGCTGGAAGGCGACCAGAGCGAGATCGGCGTGCCGGCGATCATCAAGCTGGTGGATGCGCTGGACACCTGGATTCCGGAGCCGGAGCGCGCGATCGACAAGCCGTTCCTGATGCCGGTGGAAGACGTGTTCTCGATCTCGGGCCGCGGCACCGTGGTGACCGGCCGCATCGAGCGCGGCGTGATCAAGGTGGGCGAGGAAATCGAGATCGTCGGTATCCGTCCGACCCAGAAGACCACCGTGACCGGCGTGGAAATGTTCCGCAAGCTGCTGGACCAGGGCCAGGCGGGCGACAACGCGGGCCTGCTGCTGCGCGGCACCAAGCGTGACGACGTGGAGCGTGGCCAGGTGCTGTGCAAGCCGGGTTCGATCACCCCGCACACCGAGTTCGAGGCCGAGGTGTACGTGCTGTCGAAGGACGAGGGTGGCCGTCATACCCCGTTCTTCAAGGGCTACCGCCCGCAGTTCTACTTCCGCACCACCGACATCACCGGTGCGGTGCAGCTGCCGGAAGGCACCGAGATGGTGATGCCGGGCGACAACGTGAAGATGGTGGTCACGCTGATCAACCCGGTGGCGATGGACGA
>JANJSW010000149.1 GCA_024711415.1 Thermomonas sp.
TTCATCGAGCTGGCCGACTACGTCACCGTCAACGACTACGAGTCCAACCTGTTGCAGGAGCGCACCGGCTGGGACGAGCAGACCATCGCCGCCAAGGTGAAGGCCTACATCACCACCCGCGGGCCGCAGGGTGCCGAGATCCACGCCGACGGCACCACCCACCGCATCCCGCCGGCGCACGAGCGCCGCGTCACCGACCCCACCGGCTGCGGCGACGCCTTCCGCGCCGGGCTGATCTTCGGCATCGAGAAGGGCTACGACTGGATGACCATCGGCCGCATGGGCAACCTGATGGGCGCGCTCAAGGTGGAACACCCGGGCACCCAGAACCAGCGTTTCGACTACGAGGAATTCGCCGAGCAGTTCCGCCAGCAGTTCGGCTACGCGCTGGGCTGATTGGTTGCGGCGGCGGGGTATTCCGCCACTGCACGCTCCAGCCATGCCGGCAGCTCGCGCCGGCGCACGCGCTGCCGCTTCGCCTGGCGCAGCCGTGCCAGCATCCAGGCGCGCCGGTCGGCATCCGCCCCGGCGAAAGACAGTGCCAGGTCGCGGTCCATCCAGCGCCGCACCAGCACGAACAGGACCACATGCAGGGCCAGCGCAAGCACGCAGACCAGCGCGATGACGGCGATGTCGAACGACCGCCCGCTCAGTTCCACTTCGGCAGCTTCGAAGGCGCCAGCCCGCCGACCTCGAACTCGGCGGTGCGCCTGCCCACCGCCTTGGTCGGGAATTCGATCGACAGGTGGCCGGCCGATTTCGCCAGCTTCCACAGCGCCTTGTGGTCTTCGATGAACATGGCGATGGCCTCGTCGGTCTTCGGCCGCGAGCCGGGCAGGGTGTGGGTCTTGCCGTCGGCCACCACCTTCAGCCTGCAACCGCCGTAGCAGTCGAAGTCGCCGGCCTCCAGCACCAGGTAGGCGCTGCGGCCCCACTCCGGATGGTCGCGGAAGATCAGCCGCACCGGATGCGCGCCGCCGCCGTCGGTATCCACCGGTTCCTGCGAATAGATCGACGCCGACAGCTGGTGGCCATCCTTGCCGACCGGTTCATCGCCGTAGCTCCACAACGCCGCCAGCCGCTGCTGCAGCACCTCGGCCTCGGCCTTGGCGCGGATGTCCTCGAGCCTGGGCTTGACCCGCGCCGCGGCCTGGCTGGTGGGGTGGTCGATCTGCAGGACCTCGCCGTAGCCCTTGGCCAGCCGCCAGTTCTGCGCGGCCACCGCGTCCTCGAACTGCTTTTCCATCGCCACTGCCGCCTGTTCCTTCGCCTCCGCCTGCGCGGCGGCGGCGCGCGCGGCGGCCTGCGGGTCCGCGCCCTTGCAGGCGACAAGCAGCAGCGCTGTGGCAAGGGCGAACGTGGCGATCTTGATCATGGCAGGCATCCGGAGCGGGAACGGCGGCGGTGGCGCGAGCTTAATGGCCCGCATCGCGATTGTGGGCATTGATCCACCCGGCCACGGCATCCGCCACTGCGTGCGGGCGCTCCATCAGCGACATGTGGCCGCAGCCGCCCAGCAGCACCCGGCGCGCCTGCGGGATGCGCGCCGCGTACAGGTCCAGCGCGCTGGGGTCGATCACTGCATCCTGCCGGCACCACAGCAGCAGCGCCGGCTGGCGGATGCGTGCGGCCTCTTCGCCCGGCAGCAGGCTGTCTTCGCCGCGGCCGATGCGGTCCAGCACCGACTGCTCGAAGGCGGCGTCGGCGCGGCGTTTTTCGATCAGCCCGGTCGAGGCCGGCCACGGGATCCACGGCTTGGCGGCAGCGTCGAAGAACACCGTGTCGAGGTAGCGCTGCAGGCTGGCGGCGTCGTCCACCGCGAACGGGTTGCGCCCGGCCAGCACGGCAAGACCGAAGCGGTTGTCCTTGAAGCGCACGCCGGCCGCGTTGAGCAGCCCCACTTTCGCCACCTCGCCCGGATGCCGCGCGGCGACCAGCGCGGCGATGCCGCCGCCCATCGAATGTCCCAGCAGCACCACCGGCCGATCGGGCGAGGCGGCGCGGATGAATGCCGCCACGTATTCCGCCTGTTCGGGAAAACCATAGGCGGCGCCGGGCTTGCGCTCCGACGCGCCCCAGCCCGGCAGGTCGGGAATCAGAAGCCGGTAGCGGCCCCGCAGTTCGCGCGCCAGCGGATACCAGTTCTCCTTGCTGCCGGTATAGCCGTGCAGCAGGACGAGGGTGGGCGCGGCGGGATCGTCGGCCTCGCGGTACGCATACGCCCAGCGATGGCCGGCGGCTTCGAGCGTGCCAGCAGACAACCCCGCGGCAACACGCTGGCGCGCGAACTCCGCGCGCACCAGCAGGTACGGATCGCGCCACAAGGCGATCGCGGCGACCAGCGCCGCGAGCAGCAGCAACGACAGGACGAAGGGTCTGGCCATCGTCTACGCGCGGCGCGCCGGCCACGCGGGCCGGCGCGCGTGGCGTGGTTACTGCGCCGCCGGTGCGGCCGGCGCCTTTGCCTTGGCTTCGGCGATGATCGCCTCCACCGAACCCGCGGTGATCGGGTGGGTAGCCGGCTTGGCCCTGGCGAACACCTGCTCGGCGAAGGCCAGCCCGTCCGGCGTTGCCACCAGCGCCTTGTAGACCGGCAGGATCAGCTTGCGGCGACCGACCCGCTCCAGGAACTTGCCCATCTCCTCGCGCGCGGCGGCGTAGCCGCTGCGTTCGGCCAGCGGGTACCAGCGCATCGCGATCTCGCCGTTGGGCGTGCCGGTGAAGTGGTAGGCGGTATCCAGCTGCTGCAACTGTTCCGGCTTCAGCGTCTCCGGCATGCCTTCGAGGAAATGCACCCATTCCTGCGTGCCCCAGGCGCCGGTGATGGCCTTGTCCGGCAGCTTGGCGCTGCCCTGCCATGCGATGCGCGCGGCGTTCACCGTGCTGAACTTGCCGGATTCCACCTTGGGCGCATTGCCGGGAATGCCGGGCTCGAACAGCCACTGGTCGACTTCCTGCATCGTCACCACGTTCGGATGCTTGTCGATCAGGTTGGCCTGCAGGTAATCGCGGAACTGGGCGGTGGTGATGCTCTGGAAGGCGAAGTGGTCGAAATAGCCCTTCAGCCACGGATCGAACACGTCGCGGCCGAAGCGCTTCTCCAGGAACTGCAGGAACCACGCGCCCTTGGTGCAGACCGTCGCGCCGGACTGGTCGTCCGGGTCGGCCAGCGTGCCCGGCTTCAGCGACAGCCGCTGCAGCTTGGGATCGAGCGACTCGAATTCGTTCTTCAGCTCGTCGAGGTCGATCACCTCCTCCATCGCGGCCATGTCGCGGCCGTACAGCGCTTCGGTGATGCGGCTCTGCACGTAGGTGGTGGTGCCCTCGTTGAGCCAGCTGTCCTTGTCGGTGGCGAAGGTGACCAGGTTGCCGGACCAGCTGTGCGCCAGCTCGTGCGCGATCAGCGAGACCAGCGACTTGTCGCCGACGATCACGGTGGGGGTGGCGAAGGTCAGGCGCGGGTTCTCCATGCCGCCGTAGGGGAAGCTGGGCGGCAGCACCAGCAGGTCGTAGCGGCCCCAGCGGTACGGCCCGTACAGGCCCTCGGCGGCATCGATCATCTTCTCGGTGTCTTCGAACTCGGTGGTGGCCTTGTCCACCATCGCCGGCTCGGCCCACACGCCGCTGCGTTCGCCGATCTGCTTGAACACCAGGTCGCCGGCGGCGATCGCGAGCAGGTAGGACGGGATCTTCTGCGGCATCTTGAAGCTGTAGTCGCCGTCGCGCGCGGCGGACGGGTCGTTGTCGGCGCTCATCAGCACCATCACGTTGGCCGGCGACTTCACGTTGGCGCTGTAGGTGAAGCGGATCTGCGGCGTGTCCTGCAGCGGCACCCACGAACGCGCGTGGATCTGCTGCGACTGGCTGAACATGAAGGGGGTCTGCTTGCCTTCGGTCATCGACGGCGCCAGCCACTGCAGGCCCGAAGCCTCCGGCGAGGTGACGTAGCTGACCCGCACCTTGGCCGGGCGGTTCGGGGTTTCGATGGTCAGCGCGCTGCCCAGCACCTTGTCCTTGTCCGCCAGCGCGAACTTCAGCGGCTCCCACTTGCCGTCGGCGCCGAGGCCTTCGGCCTTGTCGATGGTCAGGTCGCGGGTGTCCAGCACCAGCCGGGTCGCGGACTTGTCCACCCAGTCCAGCGAGTAGGTGGCGGTGCCGCCGATGGTCTTGTTGTCGAAGTCGATGGCCAGGTCCAGCGCCAGATCGGTGGTGCGGACCTTGTCCGGCTGCGCATAGGAATGCTCGTCCACGATCTTCTCCGCGGCAGCGACCGGTGCGACCGGCGCGGCAGCGGCGGGCGCGGGGTTCTGGTTGCGCTGGCAGCCGGTGGCGACCAGGCCGAGCGCGGCGGCAATGGAAACGGAAAGAAGCAGCTGACGCATGGTCACGACCCGGTAGCGGAAAACCCGAGTTTATCGCCGCCAGCGGGCCTACGTCGCATACGCGGCCGCGGCGCGGCGCGGCGGCACCACACTGCGCGCCCGCTGCCGCCTGCTGTCCCCTGCCATCAGTCATGGCAACCATGGCCGGCGACGCGGCATCCCAGTGTCATCGACGATCCGAGATGGAGAGCCCGATTGAAGCGGTTTGCCCTGAAGCCGCACGCCCTGGCCACCGCCCTGCTGCTGTGCACCCCCTTC
>JANJSW010000148.1 GCA_024711415.1 Thermomonas sp.
ACGTCATCTACAACATGTACCAGTCCTATCTGGGCATGGCGCCGCTGACCTTCCAGCTCACCATGCGCGTGCACTACAAGACCAACTACGAGAACGCGTTCTGGGACGGCAGTGCGATGACCTTCGGCGACGGTGCCAGCACCTTCTACCCGCTGGTCAGCCTGGACGTGTCCAGCCACGAGGTCTCGCATGGCTTCACCGAACAGCAGTCCAACCTGACCTATTCCGGCCAGTCGGGCGGCATGAACGAAGCCTTCTCCGACATGGCGGGTGAGGCGGCCGAGTACTACATGCGCGGCAGCAATGACTGGCTGGTGGGCGCGGACATCTTCAAGGGCAGCGGTGCGCTGCGCTACATGTGCACCCCGACCCAGGACGGCAACTCCATCGACAACGCCGCCGACTTCACCAGCAGCATGGACGTGCACCACAGCTCGGGCGTCTACAACAAGGCGTTCTGCACCCTGGCCAAGAAGACCGGCTGGAACACGCAGAAGGCCTTCCAGGTCTTCGCGCGCGCCAATCGCGACTACTGGACCGCCAGCAGCACCTTCAACCAGGGCGCCTGCGGCGTCGAGACCGCGGCCACCGACCTTGGCTTCAGCAAGACCGACGTGACCGCCGCCTTCACCGCGGTGGGCGTGTCCTGCTCGGGCGGCGGCGGTGGCGGCAGCACCGGCGGCACCCTCACCAAGGGCGTGACCGTCACCGGGCTGTCGGCCAGCACCGGCAGCGAAGTGGTCTACACCCTGCAGGTGCCCTCGGGTGCCAGCAACTTGGTGTTCACCATGTCCGGCGGCACCGGCGATGCCGACATGTACGTGAAGTTCGGCAGCAAGCCGACCGACAGTTCCTATGACTGCCGTCCGTACAAGTCCGGCAATGCCGAAAGCTGCACCATCGCCACGCCGTCGGCCGGCACCTACTACGTCCGGCTGAAGGCTTACTCCGCGTTCTCCGGCGTCAGCCTGAAGGGTGACTACAGCACCGGTGGCGGTGGCGGCGGTGGTACCACCACGGTGAACCTGCCGTCGGTGGCGTCGGGCAGCTGGTCGAGCACCTACACGCTGGCGGTCGCAGCGGGCAAGACCGCGACGATCAGCATCGCCGGTGGCACCGGCGACGCCGACCTGTACGTCCGTGCCGGCGCCGAGCCGACCACCAGCAGCTACACCTGCCGTCCGTACAAGACCGGCAATGCCGAGACCTGCACGCTGACTCCGACCAGCGCCACCACCTACTACATCAAGGTGCGTGCGTACTCGTCGTTCTCCGGGGTCACCCTGACCTACGGCACCAACTGAGCCTGCCCGGGACTGCGCCGCATCGCGGCGCAGCTTCCGACGCACTCGGGTGAAACGAAGACCCCGGCTTAGGCCGGGGTCTTTTCCGTTCGGGGCGTTGCGCGCAGCGCGGGACGGCGTCAGTTCGCTTCTTCGAACCGGTTGGCGGCCACGTTCTTGCGCACCCTGTCCGGCGACCAGATGCGGCCGTTCATGGCGATGTACACGCCTTCCGGCAGCGACTGCACCGCGCCGATCGCGCAGCCGATGTTGAACTCGGCATCGGAGCCGCGGAAGCGCGCCGGGCTCAGCGCGCCGGTCATCACGATGGTCTTGCCGGGGATGCTCTGCAGCACCTTGCCGGTGGCCACCATCGAATCGGTACCGTGGGTCACCAGCACGTGGCGGGTGGGCTGGGCGGCGATGGTTGCGCGGATCAGCTCGCGGTCGTCGTCGGTGATGTGCAGCGAATCCTTGCGCAGGATCGGGATCACGTTGAACTGGAAGGTCACCCCCAGCTCGCGCAGGATCATGCCGATCTGCGGCTCGCCGATCTGGTAGTCCGACTTGTCGTCGAAGTAGATCTTGTCGATGGTGCCGCCGGTGGTGACGATGAGCAGGTTGTCCATGCGCGCATTGTAAAACCCCCGCGCGCGGCATGCCCGTCAGGCGAGCAGGGGCCCAAGCAGCGACACCAGCGGGTCGAGCAGGCTGCCGTAGGCGACGGCGCGGGCGGTGCCGGCGCGCAGCGGCTGGCGCACCTGCGCGGCGCTGGCCGTGCGCACGCTGCGGGTGGCCCGGTGCGGCGCCAGGCAGGCCGGATCGAATGCCAGTCCGCAGTCGCGCAGCAGTGCTCGGATCGCCGGCTCCGGGTTTTCCAGCAGCGATTCGTAACGATGCAGGAAGATGTGCCCCGGGTCGCGCGCGCGCCAGGTCGCCATCGCCCGTTCGCAGCCGCGCAGGTAGCAGGCGATGTCGGCCAGGTCGTTGGCGAAGTGGGGCTGGGCATAGAACTGCTGCTTGTAGCAGGACCACGCGGTTTCCAGCGGCGCGCGCCGGGTTTCGACCACGGCCGCGCCCGGCAGCATGGCGCGCAGCACGCCGGCATGCTTCCAGTTGTCCGGATGCTTGTCGGTGAAGCGCGGGCGTTGGCTGCGCCAGCGCGCGGTCCGCGCCAGGTAGTCCCGTCCCAGCCGATCCCAGTCGGCGGCGGTGGCGTCGGCGACCCACTGCGGATAGGGCAGGCCGCGGCGCAGCGATTCCTGCTGCAGCACGATGCCGAGGTCCGGGAGTTCGCCCGCGCCCTCCACCTGCGGGTGCGCCGCCAGGATCTGTTCGAACAGGGTGGAGCCGGAGCGCGGCAGGCCGACGATGAAGATCGCCTCCTGCCCCAGCGCGGGGTCCAGTGGCGGCGGCAGGTGGGCGGTGGCGGCGAGCGCCTCCTCGACATAGCGTTCGAACGGCGGCGCGCGCCAGGGCGTCAGCTGCTTCTGCAGCCCGTTGGCGGCCTGGAATGCGGCGTAGGCGGCTTCGTAGCGGCCATGGTCCTCCTCCAGCTTGCCTAGCGCGTGGCCCATCGCCACTCGGTCCGCGGCGGCGAGGTCGCGGCGCTGCAGCTGCGCGCGCAGCAGGTCTGCATCGGTATCGTCCAGTGGCACCGTCTTGATGTTGGACAGGCCGCGCCAGGCATCGCCGCAGGCCGGATGCAGCTGTAGCGCCTCGCGGTAGCGTGCTGCGGATGCATCGAAGCGGCCGGCGTGCGCCAGCGCGTCACCCAGCAGCACCTGCGCGGGTAGCATGTCCGGTGCCAGCGTGGTGGCGCGCTCCAACGCGGCGATGGCCGCACCGGTATCGCCGCGCTGCTGCAGGTTGCGGCCGAGGTTGAACCACGGCGTCGGCTGCGCGGGGTCGAGTTCACAGGCACGCCGCCAACTGTCCAGCGCGGCCTCGATCTGGCCGCAGGCGGATGCCGCGGTGCCCAGGTCGGAATGCAGCAGCGCGTCGTCCGCTGCCAGTGCCAGCGCGCGCCGCAGCGTGTCGATGGCCTGTGGAGCTCGGCGCGTGTGCAGCTGCAGGATCGCCAGGTAGCGCAGCGGTTCCGGATGTCCCGGCGCTTGCCGGCATGCCTGCTGCAGCAGCGTTTCGGCGCGCCTCGGGTCGCCGTCGCGCAGCGCGCGGGCGCCGGCGTGCACCGTCGCCACCACCTCCGGGGCAAGCCCGGCCATGCGCGGATCGGCGGCCATCAGCTTTCCCGGCGACGCTCCCGGCGGGCGCGGATGCCGGGCAGGCAGGCGGCATGCACCACCAACAGCGCCAGCGCGGCCTCCGCCAGTGCGAACAGTCGCTGCGCGGGTTCCGCCCATGCCAGCATCACGCCGTGGCTGAACCACAGCAGCGCCAGCACCGCGGCGGTGAAGCCGGCGCGGCGCCAGCCGAGCAGGGCAGTGATCGCCAGCAGGGCGGGCGGCAGGGCGAACACCAGCAGCCCGGCAAGTGCATCGGCACGCGTCGCCGACCAGCCGACGAACAACGCGGCGAGTGCGCCCAGCGCGGCGGCCAGGTAGCGCTGCCCGCTCATGCCTGCAACCGCTGCGCGAGCAGGGCGATGCGCCGACCCAGCGCGCGCGCCAGCATGGTTTCGTCCTCGCTCAGCTGCGGGTCGTCGTCGATGCCGGCGACGTGGCTGGCGCCGTAGGGCGTGCCACCGCTGCGGGTGGTGTTGAGCGCGCCTTCCGTGAACGGGATCCCGGCGATCACGCAGCCATGGTGCAGCAGCGGTACCAGCATGGTCAGCAGGGTCGACTCCTGGCCGCCGTGCATCGTCGCGGTGGAGGTGAAGGCCGCCGCCGGCTTGCCGACCAGGGTGCCGCTGGCCCATTCCGCGCCGAGGGTGTCGAGGAAATGCTTGACCGGCGCCGCCATGTTGCCGAAGCGGGTGGGGCTGCCCAGCAGCAGGCCGGCGCATTCGGCCAGGTCGCGCTTTTCGACATAGGGAGCGCCGTCTTCCGGCTCCGGCGGCTGCGCGGTCTGCGTCACCGGCGCCACTGGCGGCAGGGTGCGCAGGCGTGCCTGCATGCCGTCGACTTCCTCGATGCCGCGGGCGATCTGCCGGGCCAGCCGCGCCACCGAGCCGCCGCGGCTGTAGTACAGGACCAGGATGTCGGACATGCGCGCCAATCGTGCGAAGGGACGCGGCAGCATAGTGCAAGCGGCGGATTCATGGCATCGGTTACGCTTGCCGGATGGAACCGCTGGATTCGATCTACCGCTGGAGCGAACGCCTGCGCGACCCGGCGCGGGCCGGCAGCTTCGGCCGCTTCGTGCTGCGGCGCTTCCTCGACGACCGCCTGTTCGAGGCGGCCGGCGCGCTGTCCTACACCACCGCGTTCGCGCTGGTGCCGCTGTCGATGGTGGCGTTCGGCGTGCTGTCGGCGTTCCCGGTGTTCGACGCCTGGAGCGAGCGCCTCAGCGGCTACATCTTCGCCAACTTCGTGCCGCGCGCCGCGCAGGCGGTGTCCGGCTACCTCACCGATTTCTCCTCCAACACCAAATCGCTGACCACCGCCGGCGCGCTGGCGCTGATCGTGTCGCTGCTGGTGACGCTGAGCAGCGTGGAGGCGATCTTCAACCGCATCTGGCGCGTGCCGACCGCGCGGCCTACGTTCGGCCGCTTCCTGGTCTACTGGACGGTGCTGACCCTGGGCACGCTGGTGGCCGCGGCCAGCGTGGCGCTGTCCACCCGCTTCTTCGCACTGGCGATCTTCGAAACCCTGGCCGGGCGCTGGCTGGAGGCGCTGATGCTGCGGTTGGCGCCGATGACGATCGAACTGCTGGCGTTCGCCGCGGTGTTCAAGGTGGTGCCGCACCGCACGGTGGCATGGCGGCACGCGCTGGCCGGCGGGCTGCTGTCGATGGCGCTGTTCGAATGCGTGAAGTCGGGCCTGGGCCTGTACCTGGGCAGCTTCGACTCCTACCAGAAGATCTACGGCGCGGTGGCGCTGGTGCCGATCCTGATGCTGTGGATCTTCCTCAGCTGGGTGTCGATCCTGTTCGGTGCGTCGTTCGCCTCGTCGATGTCGGCGTTCCGCTACCAGCCCAAGTCGCTGCGGCTGCCGCATGGGCACGAGCTGTACGGACTGCTGCGCATGCTCGGTCGCTTCCAGCACGCGCGCGCCAGCGGCAACGGCCTGACCAGCGAGCAGATCGAGGCGATGGAGCCCAGCCTGACCGACAGCATGGTGCAGTCGCTGCTGGGGCGGATGGCCGGCATCAACGTGCTGCAGCGGGCCGAGAGCGGGCAGTGGCTGCTGGCGCGCGACCTCGACGACGTTCGCCTGGACGAACTCTACGAAGCCGCGCAGCTGCGCATCCCCGCGGTCGACGTGCCGGTGCCGCAGCCGGACGATGCGCTGGGCGTGGCCGTGCGCGACACCATCGCGCAGCTGCGCACCCCCCTGCAGCAACCGTTGCGCCAGCCCGTATCCAGTATCTATGCCGGGATCCCGGAGGAATGAATCGCATGCATGTCCGTCTCGTTGCCCTGCTGATGGCGGGCCTGATCGCGGCCTGTTCGCGCGCGCCCGACCCCGCGCCGCAGGCAAGCGCGCCCGCGGCCAAGCCCAAGCCCGCTTCCGCCGCGGTGCAGCCGCCGCAGGTGGAGCGCCCGTCGCTGCGGGTCACCACCCTGGACGGCGCGGATTACGACCTCGCCGGGCAGCGCGGCAAGTGGGTGATCGTCAATTACTGGGCCACCTGGTGCGGGCCGTGCATCAAGGAGATGCCGGAGCTGTCGGCGCTGGCGGCGATGCGCCAGCACATCGCGGTGATCGGGCTGGCCTACGAGGACACCAGCGAGGACGAGCTGCGCGCGTTCCTGGCCAAGCGCCCGGTGGCGTATCCGATCGCGCGTATCGACGTGTACGAGCCGCCGAAGGATTTCGGCGCGCCGCGCGGCCTGCCCACGACCTGGCTGATCGGCCCCGACGGCAGGATGCTGCGCAAGTACACCGGGCCGGTGACCGCGCGCATGCTGGAAGACGACATCGCCGGATTCGGCGGACCGAAACCGGACGCCGCGACTCCGGCTGGCTGACGTGGCCGCCGCCCGCTTTCTCGTCAGCGGCCGGGTGCAGGGCGTGCGCTTCCGCGCCGCCACCCGCGACGAGGCGTTGCGGCTTGGACTGTCCGGGCATGCGCGCAACCTCGCCGATGGCAGCGTCGAAGTGCTTGCGGCCGGCGAAGAGGCGGCAATCGACGCGCTGCAGCGCTGGCTGCAGCATGGCCCGCCGCTGGCGCGGGTGGACGCGGTGGTGCGCTTCGAGGCGGACGCCGCTGCCGTTGCCGGCGCGGGGTTCACGACCGGTTGAGCCTGCTCAGGGCTGCAAGCGGGGAATCGGCTTGAGCACCCCGTAGCGTTCCTTCGCCAGCCTGCCGGTCAGCGGCGGAAACGCGAGGTCGGGCGCATCGATGCGGGTATCTGGCAGCCGGTCCAGCAGGTCGCGGATCAGGGTCAGCCGGCCCAGCTTCTGGTCGTTGAAATCCACCAGCGTCCACGGCGCATGGTCGCTGTGGGTGGCCTTGAGCATCGCCTCGCGCGCGTCGGTATAGGCGCGGTAGCGGGTGCGCGCCTCCAGGTCGATGGGCGAGAGCTTCCAGCCCTTGAGCGGGTTGTCCAGGCGTTCGGCGAAGCGTTTTTCCTGCTTGTCCTGGTCGCAGCACAGCCAGTACTTGAACAGCAGGATGCCGTCGTCGACCAGCTGCCGCTCGAACTGCGGGGTGGCTCGCAGGAACGCCGCCACCTGTGCGTCGCTGGCGAAGCCCATGACCTTCTCGACCCCGGCGCGGTTGTACCAGCTGCGGTCGAACAGGGTGATCTCGCCGGCCGCGGGCAACTGCGCGATGTAGCGCTGGAAATACCACTGGCCGGCTTCGCGCTCGGTCGGCTTCGGCAGTGCCACCACCCGGCACTGGCGCGGATTGAGGTGCTCGTGGATGGCGTTGATGGCGCCGCCCTTGCCGGCGGTGTCGCGGCCCTCGAACAGCACCACCAGTCGCCTGCCGCTGTGCTGCAGCCAGCGCGCGGCGTTGGCCAGCTCCACCTGCATGGGTTCCAGCAGGGCTTCGTACTGCTTGCGCTTGAGCTGGCTCATTTGCGCGATGCCTTCGGCTTCATGCTGCGCGCCACCTCCAGCAGCGCCCCTTGCTGGCGCGTGCCGAGGGCGCGGTAGGCGGCCAGCAGTTCGTGTTCGCCCTTGGTGCGGGCCGGGTCGAGGGTGCTGGCCAGTTCCGACAGCAGCGCGCTGGCCGGTACCCCGAAGGCCCGCGCCAGCGCGTCGATCTGGTCGCGGCCGGGGAGCTTCTCGCCCTTCAGCCAGGCATTGACGGTACCGATCCCGGCCCTGGGGATGGCGGTGGCGATATCCGCCACGGACAGGCCGCGGGCCTTGCTGAGCAATCGCAGGGTGGCGTCGATCGACATCGTCGTTCCTTTGCGGGCAGGTAGGCGACGAGTGTAGAGCGGTTGCCGCCGGGCCGCGTGGGCACGCCGGGGTCAGTCGTGCCGGCCGCGTGGACGTGCTGCGGAATCAGCCCGCGATGCGGCTCAAAGCGCCAGCGAATACCACTGCGTGGCGTCCTCGTGCCAGCCGGCCGCGCGGTACAGCGCCCGCGCCGCGGCGTTGTCACGCGCGGTCTCCAGCGAAATCCCGGCGGCGCCGTCGGCGCGGGCGAAGTCTGCGGCGGCATCCATCAGTGCGCGGGCCACGCCGCCGCGGCGGTTCGTCGGCAGTACGTAGAGGTCGTTGAGGATCCAGGTGCGGGCCAGCCGGACCGAGGAGAACATCGGGTAGAGCTGCACGAAGCCGACCATGTCGGCGCCGCGGCGCGCCACCAGCACCATCGATTCGCCCACCCGCAGGCGGCTGCGCAGCCAATCGCGGGCGGCCGCAACATCGGACGGCTGGCCGTAGAACTGGCGGTAGGCGTCGAACAGGGCGGCCAGCGCATCGAGGTCGGCGGGGCCGGCGCGGGAAATCGAAATCGTCATGGGAATCCCTTGTTCGTCGTGCCCGCGGCTGCGGGCATCCGGTGTGCTGGCCGTCGCCAATGCATCAAGCCTCGCGCGCCAGCTGCGCCAAGGCTTCAGCCTGCTGTTCCTGCTGCAGGCGAAGGACCAGCGGGCCGAGGTCGCCTTCGAGGATGTTCGGCAGGTCGTACAGGGTCAGCCCTTCCACGCGGTGGTCGGTGATCCGGCCCTGCGGGTAGTTGTAGGTGCGGATGCGCTGGCTGCGGTCGCCACTACCCACCTGCAGCTTGCGGTCGGCGGCGGTGGCGGCGGCGCGCCTTTCCAATTCTGCTTCCACCAGCATCGCCTGCAGGCGCTTCATCGCCTTGTCGCGGTTGGCGTGCTGGCTGCGCTCGGTCTGCGATTCCACCACCACGCCGGTGGGCAGGTGGGTGATGCGGATCGCCGATTCGGTCTTGTTGACGTGCTGGCCGCCGGCGCCGGAGCTGCGGAACGTATCCACCTTCAGGTCGGCGGGATTGATGACGATCTCGGCATCGCCACCGCTTTCCAGCGCGATGATCGCCACCGTCGCCGCCGAGGTGTGGATGCGGCCCTGCGATTCGGTGGCGGGCACCCGCTGCACGCGGTGGGTGCCGGATTCGTATTTCAGCTGCGCGTAGGCGCCAGCGCCTTCGATGCGGGCGACGATTTCCTTGTAGCCACCGTGTTCGCCGGGATTGGCCGACTCCACCTCGACCCGCCAGCCCTGCGTCTCGGCATAGCGGGCGTACATGCGGAACAGGTCGCCGGCGAAGATCGCTGCCTCGTCGCCGCCGGTGCCGGCACGCACTTCCAGGTACAGGCCGCCATCGTCGCGCGCGTCCTTCGGCACCAGCTGCGCCAGCAGTTCGCCCTCCAGCTGGGCGAGGCGGGCGGTGGCGGTTTCGATCTCGTCATCGGCCAGTTCGCGCAGTTCGGGGTCCTCGCGCATCGCCTGCGCGGCAGCCAGGTCCTCGCGGGCCTGTGCCTCCGCGGCCAGCGCGTCGGCCACCGGCTGCAGGCCGGCGAATTCGCGCGAGAGGCTGCGGAAGCGCGTCTGGTCGGCGGCCACCGCCGGGTCGGCCAACAGGCGCTCCACTTCCTCGCGCCGTTCCAGCAGCGCTTCCAGCTTGCGGCGCAGGGCAGGGGTCATGCGTCGGCGTCGCCCTTGCCGGCGGTGAACAGGCGGATCGCCGCCTCGCCGAGCGCGGCGTCCTCGCGCAGCGCGGCGCTGGGCGCGTGCAGCAGCTTGTTGGTCAGGGTGTGCGCCAGCAGGTCCAGCACCTCCGCAGGATCGCGGCCGGCGGCAAGCTGCGCGCGCGCCTTGGCCAGCGCCTGCGCCTGCACCGCCTGGCCGTGCTCGCGCAGGCGGCGCAGCGGGGCCGCTGCATCGCCCTGGCCGAGTGCGGAAATGAAGCGTGAAGCGTGCACCTCGATGATCGCCTCGGCCTGCTCGGCGGCATTGCGCCGGGCGGCGCGGTTGTCCTCGATCGCCCGCTCCAGGTCGTCGACCGTGTACAGGAAGACGTCGCGCAGGCTGGCGACGTCCTCGGCGATGTCGCGCGGTACCGCCAGGTCCAGCAGCAGCATCGGCCGGTGCCTACGCGAGCGCAGCGCCTGCTCGACCTGCGCGCGCTGCAGGATCGGCTGGCGCGCTGCGGTGGCGGAAATGACGATGTCGGCCTCGGCCAGGTGCCGGTCCAGTTCCTCCAGCGGCAACGCGAAGCCGCCGTGACGCCGGGCCAGGTCCTGCGCGTGGGCGAGCGTGCGGTTGGCGATCAGC
>JANJSW010000007.1 GCA_024711415.1 Thermomonas sp.
ATGGAAGGCAAGGCCAAGCCGGAGTATGGCCGTGCCGTCAGCCTGCTGACGGGCGCCGCCATCAAGGAGATGATGCTGCCCAGCCTGCAGCCCGTGGTCGTGCCCATTCTGGTCGGCGTGATCCTCGGGCCCAAGGCGCTCGGCGGCCTGCTCATGGGCACCATCGTCACCGGCCTGTTCGTCGCGATCAGCATGTGCACCGGCGGCGGTGCCTGGGACAACGCCAAGAAGTACATCGAGGACGGGCACTTCGGCGGCAAGGGCAGCGACGCGCACAAGGCGGCCGTGACCGGCGACACCGTGGGCGACCCCTACAAGGACACCGCCGGCCCGGCCGTGAACCCGCTGATCAAGATCATCAACATCGTGGCGCTGCTGATCGTGCCGCTGCTGCCGGTCAATGCCGGTAGTGGCGAAGCGGCCATCGCGCCGGTGGCGATGGAAGCCCCGGCCACCGATTCCGCCGCGATAGCCGCGCCGGCGGAGGCCGCGCCCGCGCCGGCGGCGGAAGACGAAGCGACGCCCGACGCGGACGACGCCAAGGCGTCCGAGTAAGCCCGCGTCACGCGACACGAAAACGGCGACCTTCGGGCCGCCGTTTTCTTTTGCCCGCCGCGCGGCATCGGAAACGACAAAGGCCGCCCGGAGGCGGCCTTTGCGTCGTGCGGATGCAGCGCTGGCTTACTTGGCCAGGCGCGCCGCGATGGCCGCGCCCAGGTCGCCCGGCGACTTGACCGTGGTGACGCCCGCGGCTTCCATCGCCGCGAACTTGCCTTCGGCCGTGCCCGAACCGCCGGAAGCGATCGCACCGGCGTGGCCCATGCGCTTGCCCTTCGGCGCGGACGCACCGGCGATGAAGCCGACCACCGGCTTCTTGACGTGGTTCTTGATGTACTCGGCGCCGGCTTCTTCCGCCGCACCGCCGATCTCGCCGACCCTGATGATGCCTTCGGTCTGCGGGTCTTCGTTGAACAGCTTCAGGCAGTCGACGAAGTTCAGGCCGTTGATCGGGTCGCCGCCGATGCCGATGACGGTGGACTGGCCGAGGCCGGCAGCGGTGGTCTGCTTCACGGCTTCGTAGGTCAGCGTGCCGGAGCGGCTGACGATGCCGATCTTGCCCTTCTGGTGGATGTGGCCCGGCATGATGCCGATCTTGCACTCGCCCGGAGTGATGATGCCGGGGCAGTTCGGGCCCACCAGCACCACGTCCGGATGCTGCTTCAGCACGTTCTTGACGCGCAGCATGTCCAGCACCGGGATGCCTTCGGTGATGCAGACGATGACCTTGATGCCGGCAGCCGCGGCTTCCAGGATCGCGTCGGCCGCGAACGGCGGCGGCACGTAGATCACGGAGGCGTCGGCGCCGGTGGAGGCCACGGCTTCGGCCACGGTGTTGAACACCGGCAGCTCGATGTGGGTGGTGCCGCCCTTGCCGGGCGTGACGCCGCCGACGACCTGGGTGCCGTATTCCACCATCTGGGTGGCGTGGAAGGTGCCCTGCTGGCCGGTGAAGCCCTGCACGATCACCTTGGTGTTCTTGTTGATCAAGACGGACATTTCTGGAAGTTCCTTCGCTGTTCGGATATCGGCTGCTTCGGACGCATCGGACAAGGGTGGATCTCCTTGTCCGCCACTACGTGCCTCCACAACCCCCACCGCGCCGCTTCGCGTCGCGGTCGCCCCCTTGACTCAAGGGGGCTGAAAAAACCGCTCCGCCGATCAGGCCGCCTTGGCAACAGCGGCGACGGCCTTGCGGGCACCGTCGTTGATGTCGTCTGCCGGGGTGATGGCCAGGCCGGACTCGGCCAGCAGCTTCTTGCCCGCCTCGACGTTGGTGCCTTCCAGGCGAACCACCACCGGGACCTTGACGTCCACTTCCTTGACCGCCGCGATGATGCCCTCGGCGATCATGTCGCAGCGGACGATGCCGCCGAAGATGTTGACGAAGATCGCCTTCACCTTGTCGCTGGACAGGATCAGCTTGAACGCCTCGGTCACGCGCTCCTTGGTGGCGCCGCCGCCGACGTCGAGGAAGTTGGCCGGGGCGCCGCCGTTGAGGGCGATCACGTCCATGGTGGCCATCGCGAGGCCGGCGCCGTTGACCATGCAGCCGATGTTGCCGTCCATGGTCACGTAGTTCAGGTCGTGCTCGCTGGCCTTCACCTCGGTCTCGTCTTCCTGCGTGGTGTCACGCATGGCGGCGAGGTCCTTGTGGCGGAAGGTGGCGTTGTCGTCGGAGTTGACCTTGCCGTCCAGCGCGTACAGGTTCTGGTCGTCCAGGATCGCCAGCGGGTTCAGCTCGACCAGCGACAGGTCCTTCTCGTTGAACAGCTTGTACAGCCCGCCCATGATCCCGGCCAGCTGGTTGGACTGCTTGGCGGTCAGGCCCATCTTGAAGCCGATCTCGCGGCCCTGGTAGGGCTGCACGCCTTCGACGTAATCGACGGTCAGGGTGTGGATCTTCTCGGGGGTGTTGGCGGCGACTTCTTCGATGTCGACGCCGCCCTCGCTGGAAACGATGTAGGTGATCGCCTTGCGGTCGCGGTCGACCAGCAGCGACAGGTACAGCTCCTTGACGATCTCGCCGGCGGTGGTGACCAGCACCTGGTTGACCGGCAGGGCCACGCCCGCGGACTGGTAGGTGGCCATCTTGGTGCCGAGCATCTTGCCGGCGGCGGCCTTCACGTCGTCGGTGGTCTTGCAGAACTTCACGCCGCCGGCCTTGCCGCGGCCGCCCGCATGGATCTGCGCCTTGACCATCCAGGGGCCGTTGCCCAAGGACTTGGCCGCCTCGACCGCTTCGTCGGCGCTGGACGCAACGCGCCCGGCCGGAACCGCAATGCCGTAATCGGCAAACAACTGCTTCGCCTGGTACTCGTGGAAATTCATGGATCACCCGGGGAGGAATTTGCCGATAACGGCTGGAACGCTCCGCGTGTCCGGTGCAACCGGTCCGGCGCGGGCGGCCGGCCATTTTAACGTGTTGCGGCGCGGCATGCTTCGATCCCCGTCGCATCCCGCATACTCGAGCCCATGGCCCCGCCCGACGCCGCGACCGCCGACGCCCGTTCGGTCCACCACGCCGAAATCCGGCGGGAACTCTATTTCTTCACGCTTTACCGGGTATTCGAGGCCGCACTGCTGTGCCTGACGGTATTCGGCCCGGTCGGCGAATTGCTGGCCCAGCCGCGCCATCCGCAGCTGGCCGCCGCGGTGGCGCTGGCCTACCTGCTGGGCGCGGTGGTGCTATTCGCCACCGGCCGGCGGGGGGCGGTGGAAAGCCAGGTCGCAACCGGCGTGGCCGGCGACATCCTGGTCACCGCGCTGGCCATGCACGCGCTGCCGTCGCTGGCCTCCAGCATCGCCATGATGCTGCTGTTCAACGTCGGCGCCGCCGCCCTGCTGCTGCCGCTGCGGCGGGGCCTGGCGGTGGCCGGTGCCGCCAGCCTGGCGCTGCTGCTGCAGTACGCCTGGACCGTCGCGGCCGGCGAGGACGACGGCCGGCCGGCGGTGGAAGCGGTGATGTACGCCACCAGCTATCTGGCCATCGCCACCCTTACCAGCCTGCTGGGGCGGCAGCTGCGTGCCAGCCAGGCGCTGGCCGAGCAGCGCGGCAGCCAGGTCGCCAACCTGGCCGAAGTCAACGAACTGATCATCCGCCGCATGCGCACCGGCGTGCTGCTGGTGGACGGCAACGACGAAATCCGCCTCGCCAACGAAGCCGCCATGCTGCAGCTGGGCGATGCCGGCCACGGCCGGCGCCCGCTGGCCACCGCCGCCCCGGCGCTGGAGGCGCGGCTGCGGCGCTGGGAGCGCGACGGCCACAACGATCCCATCCCGATGCAGCTGGCCGCCGACCTGCCGGAAGTGCTGCCGCGCTTCGCCCGCCTGCTGGCCGAAAGCGACCAGGTGCTGGTGTTCCTGGACGATGCCGAACTGGCATCGCGGCGCGCGGAAAGCCTGACGCTGGCCACGCTGGGCCGTTTTTCCGCCAGCCTGGCCCACGAGATCCGCAACCCGCTGGCGGCAATCAGCTATGCCACCCAGCTGCTGGAGGAGTCGCGCGACATCCCCGAGGCCGACCGCCGCCTGCTGGAGATCATCTACCAGCAGACCCGGCGCATGAACGGCATCGTCGAGAACGTGCTGGGCCTGGCCCGGCGCGAACGCGCCCAGCCCGAACACGTGGACCTGGGCGAATTCGCCCGCCACTTCGTCGACGACTACCGCAACAGCCATCCGCTTGACCGAGACACCCTCGACGCCCACACCGACATCCGCCCGGTGCCCTGCCTGGTCGACCGCCGGCAGCTGCAGCAGGTGGTCACCGTGCTGGTGCACAACGCGCTGATCTACGGCCGCATGCCCGGCGAACCTGCGCGGGTGTCGCTGCACGTGCATCGCGATGCCAAGGGCGCCCCGCTGCTGGACGTGGTCGACCACGGCCCCGGCATCCCCGAAGCCGTGGCGGGCCAGTTGTTCCACCCGTTCTTCA
Organism: Thermomonas sp.; assembly: GCA_024711415.1. Lineage (GTDB taxonomy): Bacteria > Pseudomonadota > Gammaproteobacteria > Xanthomonadales > Xanthomonadaceae > Thermomonas. Next base: position 4,496 of record JANJSW010000007.1, read on the forward strand.
CCACCTCCAGCCACGGCACCGGGCTGGGCCTCTACATCGCCCGCGAGATGTGCCTGGCCAACCAGGCCGACCTCAGCCACGTCGCCATCCCTGCCGGCGGCGCCTGCTTCCGCATCCGCCTGGCCGGCGCGCGCGCGATCGACACCGTCTGAGCGCGGCAGGCGCGGCAGCGCCCCGCGGCGTCAGTCGATGCCCAGCTTCTTGAGCTTGTAGCGCAGGGCGCGGAAGGTGATGCCCAGCTGGGCGGCGGCCTTGGTCTTGTTGTAGCGGTTGTCGACCAGCGCCTGTTCGATCGCCTTGCGCTCGATTTCCTCGATGAAGCCCGGCAGCGCGCTGCTGGCGGATTCGCGCGGATCGATCAGGCTGGGATCGAGGGTGGCGGCCGCTGCACTGGCCTGCGCGGCCAACGACGGCGGCGCCGCCGGACGGGCTGCGGGTCGGCGCAGGTCGGCGGCGCGGATGCCGTCGTCATCGGCCAGGGCAAAGGCGCGCTCGAGGATGTTCTCCAGCTCGCGCACGTTGCCGGGGAAGGTGTAGTGCGCCAGCGCCTCCATCGCGTCGGCGTGCAGCTCCGGCCGCAGCCGGCCCTGCGCGGCTGCCAGCCGGGTGAGGATGGCGTCCACCAGCACCGGCAGGTCTTCGCGGCGCTCGCGCAGCGGCGGCACCAGCAGCTCGATGACGTTGATGCGGTAGTACAGGTCGTGGCGGAACTTGCCTTCCTCCACCAGCGCGGCCAAGTTCTTGTGGGTGGCGGACAGGATCCGCACGTCCACCGGCACCTCGGTATTGGCACCCACCGGCCGCACCGACTTCTCCTGGATTGCGCGCAGCAGCTTCACCTGCATCGACATCGGCAGCTCGGCGAT
>JANJSW010000161.1 GCA_024711415.1 Thermomonas sp.
AACCACCAGTGGTCGAAGGGCTGGGCGTTCGAGTCGGCGTTCGGCGACTACCTGCAGTCGCACGTGGCCGCCGACCTGCACTACTACTCGCTGCTGCGCCCGCTGAGCGAGCTGGCGGTGGCGCGGCAGTTCGCCAGGACCGACCGCTACGACGCGCATTTCTCCAGCTGCAACCGCAACTTCCACATCCTCGGCGAACGCCCCACCAGCCGCTGGTGCGGGGTCTGCCCGAAGTGCCATTTCGTGTTCCTGGCGCTGGCGCCGTTCGTACCGAAGCTGCGCCTGGTCGGCATCGTCGGCCGCAACCTGCTGGACGACCCGGCACAGGTTCCAGGCTTCGACGCGCTGCTGGAATACGGTGACCACAAGCCGTTCGAATGCGTGGGCGAAGGCCGCGAGTCGCGTGCGGCGATGGCGCTGCTGGCGCAGCGTCCGGACTGGCGCGAGGACGCGGTGGTGGCGCGCTTCGCCAAGCAGATCCTGCCGCAGCTGGATGCCGAAGCGCTGGCCATCGAGCCCCTGCTGGCGCTCGATGACGAGCACCGCATCCCCGCCGCGCTGTGGGAGCGCCTGCGTGCCCGCTTCGCTGCCTGAGCGGCTGCGCATCGCCGACCTGTCCGGCCGCCGCGTGGCGCTATGGGGCTGGGGCCATGAAGGCCGCGCTGCCTACCGCGCTCTGCGTGCGCGTATGCCTGCGCTGCCGCTGACGCTCTTTTGCAGCGAAGCAGAAGCGCTGGAAGTGGCGGCGCTGGGCGATCCGCTGCTGGCCATCGAACACGCGGCCACGGGCGAGCGCCTGGCCGCATTCGAGGTGGTGGTGAAGTCCCCCGGCATCAGCCCGTACAAGCCCGAAGCCGCGTATGCCGCGCAGCAGGGCACCCGCTTCATCGGCGGCACCGCGCTGTGGTTCGCCGAGCGCGCCGATGCCGCGGGCGAAGTGGCCAATGCCATCTGCGTGACCGGTACCAAGGGCAAGAGCACCACGTCCTCGCTGCTGGCGCACCTGCTGCGCGCCGCGGGGCTGCGCACCGCCCTGTGCGGCAACATCGGCGTGCCGCTGCTGGAATTGCTGGACGGCCATGCCGATGCGTGGGCGATCGAGCTGTCCAGCTACCAGACCGGCGATGTTGCCGCTTCCGGCGCACGCCCGCGCATCGCCATCGTCACCAACCTGCACCCGGAGCACCTGGACTGGCACGGCAGCGAGGCGCGCTACATCGCCGACAAGCTGGCGCTGGTGACGCAGGCAAAGCCGCGCATCGCCGTGCTCAATGTCGCCGATCCGCTGCTGGCGAAGCTGCTGCTGCCCGACAGCGACATCCACTGGTACGGCGATGAACGCGGCTGGCATCTGCGCGAGGACGCGCTGTATCGCGGCGAAGCTTTCGTCATGGACACCGCCGCGCTGCCGCTGCCCGGTCGCCACAACCGCAGCAACCTGTGCGCGGTGCTGACCGCGCTGGAAGCGTTCGGGCTCGACTCGGCGGCACTGGCCGCGCGCGCCGCCAGCTTCCAGCCGCTGCCCAACCGGCTGCAGCCGCTGGGCGAAAAGGACGGCTATCTCTACGTCAACGATTCCATCAGCACCACCCCGATGGCCACGCAGGCGGCGCTCGACCTGTATGCCGGCCGCGACGTCGCGGTGCTGGTCGGTGGCCACGACCGCGGCCTGCCGTGGGACGAATTTGCCGATGCCATGCGCGGACACGCGCCGCGTGCGGTCATCACCATGGGCCAGAACGGCCCGCGTATCCACGCGCTGCTGGCGCCAGTCGCGGCGCAGGCCGGTTTCGTGCTGGCGGCGGCGAGCGATCTTGCCGATGCGATGGACAAGGCGCGCGCGGCCCTGCCGAACGGTGGCGTGGTGCTGCTCTCGCCCGGTGCGCCCAGCTTCGGGCCGTACCGCAACTACGTCGAACGCGGCCGCCATTTCGCCAAGCTGGCCGGCTTCGATCCGGAGACGATTTCGGGAATCAAGGGCATGGGCATCGCCTGAGTCCTTGCTCGTCATTCCCGCCTTTGCGGGAATGACGGAAGCAAAGTTCACGCCTGCCGAACTCGGATCGCGTAGCGTAAGCCGGTCATCGCCCCGGAGCCTTCGCCATGCGCCGTTCTCTGCTCGCCCTCGGATTGCTGTTCGCCGCCGCTCCCGCGTTCGCCGCCATGCAGGCGAAGCCCGTTGAGTGGAGCGTCGGCAAGGACCACTTCAGCGGCTACGTGGTCTATGACGATGCCTCCGCGGCGAAGCGGCCCGGGTTGGTGATGGTGCCGAACTGGATGGGCGTCACCGACGACGCGGTGGCGCGCGCCAAGGCGGTGGCCGGAGCCGATTACGTGGTGCTGGTGGCGGATGTGTACGGCAAGGGTCGGCAGCCCGCCAACGCCGGCGAAGCCGGCAAGCTGGCCGGCAGCCTGCGCGGCGAGGACCGCAGCACGCTGCGCGCCCGCATCGACGCCGCGGTGGCGACCTTGAAGGCGCAGGCCGGCAAGGCGCCGCTGGACGCCGCGCGGATCGGCGCGTTCGGCTTCTGCTTCGGCGGTTCCACCGTGCTGGAGCTGGCGCGCAGCGGCGCCGAGCTGGCGGGCGTGGTCAGCCTGCACGGCGGGCTGGCGCCCGGCGCCAAATCGGCGACCGCCGCGGCGGTGAAGACGCCGGTGCTGGTGCTCAATGGCGCCGACGACAAGGCGGTTCCCGACAGCGACATCGTCGCCTTCGAACAGGAGATGGACGGCGCCGGCGCGGACTGGCAGTTCGTCGACTTCAGCGGCGCGGTGCACTGCTTCGCCGAGCCTTCGGCCGGCAGCGATCCCGCCAGCAACTGTCGCTACGACGAGCGCGCGGCGAAGCGGGCCTACCGGATGATGGCGGACTTCTTCCGCGAGCGGTTCGCGCTGTAGGGCAGCAGTAAGCCGGCGTGACGGCTGCCGCGGGCCTGGTCAGTGGTCGCGGCTGACCGAATATCGCGCCAGGCCGCGCAGCGCGTCCACGTAGGCATTGCCCGGCAGTGCCGCCAGCGCGGTGTCGGCGGCGTCCGCGTAGGTCGTTGCCCGGACGCGGCTGTAGTCCAGGCTCCCGCAGCGGGCAATCGCCGCCTGCACCGTGGCCAGCCCGTCCAGGTCGCCTTCCTCGACGATTCGGCGCAGCTCGCCGCGGACGGTTTCGTCGCTGTGCGCCATCGCGTGGATCAGCGGCAGGGTCATCTTGCCTTCGGCCAGGTCGTCGCCGAGGTTCTTGCCCAGCGTCGCGGCGTCGGAAGCGTAGTCCAGCACGTCGTCGGCGATCTGGAAGGCGTAGCCCAGGCGCAGGCCGTAGTCGTGCAGCGCCTGCTGGGTGGCGGCGTCGGCGCCGGCCAGCAGCGCGCCCAGGCGGGTGGCGGCGGCGAACAGGATCGCGGTCTTGCGCTCGATCACCCGCAGGTAGGCGGCTTCGTCGGTGTCCGGGTTGCGCACATGCAGCAGCTGCAGCACCTCGCCTTCGGCGATCATGTTGGTGGTGTCGGCGAGGATCTTCTGCACGTCCATCCGCTCCAGCTCCACCATCAGCTGGAAGCTGCGCGAATACAGGAAATCGCCGACCAGCACGGAAGCGGCGTTGCCCCAGACCGCGTTCGCGGTCTTGCGGCCGCGGCGCAGGTCGGATTCATCGACCACGTCGTCGTGCAGCAGGGTGGAGGTGTGGATGAACTCCACCACCGCCGCCAGCTGGTGGGCGTCGGGGCCGATGCCCTTGCCGTGCGCGTCGCCGAGCGCGCCGGACGCCAGCAGCAACAGCATCGGCCGCAGCCGCTTGCCGCCGGCGCCGACGATGTACTCGGCGATCTGGTTGACCAGCACCACGTCCGAGGCCAGCCGGCGGCGGATCAGCGCGTCCATCGCGGTCATGTCGGGCGCGGCCAGGACCTGGATCGCCTTGAGGTCGGGCGCGGCATGCGCGAGGGCGGGAGCGGTCATGGGCGGCATCGGCGGGGAATGCCGAAGTATAAGCGTTGAGGGTGTTTTCCGACCCCCCGGCGCGGCGTCGGCTGGCTGGCGCCGGCTATACTCCGATGCCATCGTCCAGTCCCGGACGAGCGAAATCCAGAGTGAGGCAGCACATGGCGCGCGGCGTGAACAAAGTGATCCTGGTCGGCAACCTCGGCAACGATCCCGACGTGAAGTACACCCAGGGCGGGATGGCGATCACCACGCTGAGCGTGGCAACCACCAGCGTGCGCAAGGACCGCGACGGCAACCAGCAGGAAAAGACCGAATGGCACCGCGTCAAGCTGTTCGGCAAGCTCGGCGAGATTGCCGGTGAATACCTGAAGAAGGGCCGCCAGGTCTACATCGAAGGTCGCCTCGAATACGGCTCCTACGAAAAGGACGGGGTCAAGCACTACACCACCGACATCGTCGCCGACGAGATGCAGATGATCGGCGGCGGCGAAGGCCAGCGCGGTGGCGGCGAGGGTGGCGGTGGTTACCAGCCGCGTGGCGGCGGCGAAGGCGGCGGTTACCAGCGTGGCGGTGGCAGCGGTGGTGGCGGCTACGGCGGTGATCGCCCGCAGCGCAGCGCGCCGGCCCAGCGCCGCGAGCCCGCGCAGGCACCGGCCAAGCCGGCCTTCGATGACGTGCCGTTCGACGACGATATCCCGTTCTAGAATCTGCCTGCCGCCGCGCCTCGCGCGGCCGGGAGCCAAGCATGAGCGGACGCCAGCGCCAGTTGAGCATGGGCTTCCTTGCCGAGCCGTCGGACGTGAACTTCGGCGGCAAGGTGCATGGTGGGCAGGTGATGCGCTGGATCGACCAGGCCGGCTATGCCGCCGCGGTCGGCTGGAGCGGGCACTACAGCGTCACCGTGGCGGTGGGTGGGATCCGCTTCGTGGCGCCGATCCGGATCGGCGATCTGGTCGCGGTGCAGGCCACGCTGATCCATACCGGAACCACTTCCATGCATTTCGCGGTGGACGTGCGTGCGCGCGATCCGCGCGCCGACGAGGCCGACGCGCGCCTGTGCACCCACTGCGTGATCGTGTTCGTGGCGCTGGATGCCCCGGAAGGCGCGCCGGTGCCGGTGCCGCCGTGGCAGCCGCGCAGCGAGGAGGACCGCAAGCTGGCCGAGTACGCGCAACAGGTGATGGCGCTGGGTCGCGACGTGGAGCAGGCGGTGGCGCGCTACCGGCAGGCGGCCGTCGACGCCCGCAAACAGTGACGCCGCCCGCAGGCGGCGTCATCGGCACAGGTTGGAGACTGCCGGCTCAGCTGCCGGTGGCCAGGCGCCGCGCCTCGAGATACTTCTGCGCCCAATAGCCGCTGGTCAGGCTGGAGACGGTGACATCGCGGCCGGTGCGCGGTGCGTGCACGAACTTGCCTTCGCCGACATAGATGCCGACGTGGTCGATGTGGCCGCGCTTGCCGAAGAACACCAGGTCGCCCTCGGCCAGCGCGTCGCGGCTGGCGACCTTGGTGCCTTCGTCGGCCATCGCGCGCGACACGCGCGGCAGGTCGATGCCGATGGTGCGGAACACGTAGCCGACCAGGCCGCTGCAGTCGAAGCCGCTTTCCGGCGAGCTGCCGCCCCAGCGATAGGGCGTGCCGAGCAGGGAGAACGCGCGCTGCAGCACGGTCTTGACCAGCGACGGGCTGGTCGGCGCGTCCTTGGCCTTCTGCAGGATGGCCAGCTGGGCGGCCAGCGGTGCGGTATCGGGGGTGGCGATGGCGGCCGGGGCAGGCAGCAACAGCGCGGCGGCGGATGCGGCCTGCGGCGCAGTGTCGGTCTTGGAAGTCGCGGGATTCATCGCCAGTGCCGGCAGGCTGCCTGCCACGAGGGCGAGGGCAAGGGCCAGTCGGAGCACGCGGCGGAAACGCAGTGCGGAATGGCCGTGGGGCAGGTTCGCTGTCTTCACGCGGTCATCACGATGCAAAAGCAGCGGCGACTATGCCTGCGATGACGGGTCGGGAAGTTCAGAAACTGTTAGCTGGCGCAAGATGAATAGGCGGGAATTCACATATCCATCATCGGGATGCGAGCTTTCGTGACGGACTTCACGTTTCACTTCAGCAGCCGTCTCGCCCCGGAGTAATGGTCGATCCACCAATGTCCGTCCAGGGAATCAAGCCGGACCGTACCGCCGCTGCTGGGCGCATGGACGAAGCGGCCCTGGCCCACGTAGATGCCGACGTGGCTGACCTGGCCGGCGCTGCCGAAGAACACCAGATCGCCTCCTGCCAGCCGTTCCGGCCGGATGCGCGGTCCCTGCATGGCCGCCAGTTCGCGGGTGGTGCGGGGCAGGCGCAGGTCCAGCATGTCGCGGAACACGTAGCCGACCAGCCCGCTGCAGTCGAAGCCGCCTTCGGGGGTGTTGCCGCCGTAGCGATAGGGTGTGCCGACCAAGCTGATGGCGCGCATCAGCACCGCGTTGGCCCTGGCCGGATCGGCCGGCTCCACCATCGGCCAGTCGCGGGCGATGGCGCGTGGCGGCGCGTCGCGGGTGGCCTTGCCGCCGCCGCAGCCGGCCAGCGCGGCGGCCAGCAGCAGGGCCGGCAATGGCGCAAGCGCGGCGCAGCGTCGATAATGCGCGCCCGGTCGCTGGTTGCAGTCGGCTGGTTCCATCCCGCGCAGTGTTGCCGCAACCGCATGCGGCGGCAAGCGCCCAACCGATTGGCAGGCACATCATGAAGATCGAAAAAGACCGCGTTGTCCGTTTCCACTACGCCGTGGCCGAGGCCGGCAAGGAGCAGCTGGAGAGCTCCAAGGCCGTGGGCGAGCCGCTGGCCATCCTGTTCGGCCGCGGGCAGATCATCCCCGGCCTGGAAAAGGCGATGGACGGCCATGAAGCCGGCGAAAGCTTCAAGGCCGCGGTCACCGCCAGCGAGGCCTACGGCGAGCGCCGCGACGGCCTGACCCAGCGCATCCCCAAGAAGCATTTCGGCGACCAGAAGCTCGCCCCGGGCATGCAGGTGGTCTTGAACACCAACTTCGGCCCGCGCGCGGTGACCATCGAGAAGGTGGGCATGAGCGTGGTCGACGTGGACCTGAACCATCCGATGGCGGGCAAGGACCTAGAATTCGACATCGAGATCGTCGAAGTGCGCGAGGCCAGCGAGGAAGAGATCGCCCACGGCCACGTGCACGGCGAGGGCGGCCACGCGCATTGATCCATGCGCAGCATGGATCAATCCCAAAGTTTGCTGCGCAAACTTCGGGCCCCGGCTGTTAGCGGCCAGACCCCCATTCGCGCCTGCGGCGCGAATCGCCCCCTGACTCAGGGGGCTGGTTAACAGCTGCATCGCGACGGCCCGCAATTTGCGGGCCGTTCGCGTTTTCGGGGCCGGTGTGCCGTCATGCCACGGCGGGCGGGGGGCGACGGGCTGTCCGTGCGGCACTCGCGCCGCGATAATGGGCGATCTTTCCAGCGGACGCCGACCATCGTGAGTGCAGCCATCGCCGAAGAATCCATCGATTGCCTCGTGGTCGGAGCCGGCGTGTCCGGGCTCGCCACCGCGCTGGCGCTACTCGACGATGGACGTGAAGTGACGGTGATCGATGCCGGCAAGGTCGGCGCCGGCGCGTCGCACGGAAACTGCGGCACGCTCACGCCCAGCCACGCGCCGCCGCTGGCCGGTCCGAGCACGCTGGTGCGTGCCGCACGCTGGATGTTCACCCCCGACGCGCCGCTGTACATCAAGCCGACGCTGAACCCCGACACCCTGCGCTGGATGCTCGGTTTCATGCAGCGCTGCAACCATCGCGACTACGTGGCCAGTGCCCGTGCCAAGTACACCCTGCTGTCGGATTCGCGCCAGCGCATCCAGCAGTGGGTGGAGCGCTACGCGCTGGACTGCGAGTTCGCCGAAACCGGCGAGGACTACGTGTTCAAGACCCGTCGCGACATGGATCGCGAACTGGGCGACGTGCCGCTGCTGAACGAGCTGGGCGTGGATGTGGAGGTCGTCGAAGGCCGGGATTACGAGGCGCGCGACCCCGCCTTCAAGCCCGGCCTGGCCGGCGCCATGTGCTTCCGCGGCGACGCCGCGCTGCGCCCGGATCGCTACGTGGCCGAGCTGGCCCGCGTCGTGCGCGCGCGCGGCGGGCGGATCATCGAGCACTGCGCACTGCAATCGCTGGAATCCGGCGCGCAGGGCGTGCTGGCCACCACCGCGCAGGGCCAGCTGCGCGCGCGCGACGTGATCCTGGCGACCGGTGCATGGTCGCCGCAGATCGCCTCGGCGGTCGGTCTGCCCTGGCTGCGCAAGACCATCCAGCCGGGCAAGGGCTATTCGATCACCTACAGCTCGCCGCCGCTGGCGCCGAAGCGCCCGGTCATCCTCTACGAGCCCTCGGTCTGCGTGACCGCCTGGGGCAGCGGCTACCGGCTGGGCAGCACGATGGAATTCACCGGTTATGACGACAGCCTCAACGAGAAGCGCCTGGGCGCGCTGGAGCGTGGCGCGGCGCAATTCCTGCACCATCCGGTCGGTCCGGAGGTACGCGAGAAGTGGTGCGGCTGGCGGCCGATGAGCCGCGACGACATCCCGCTGATCGGGCGCGCGCCCGGCCATCCGCACCTGTGGATGGCGGTCGGCCACGGCATGATGGGGGTGAGCATGAGTGCCAGCACCGGCCAGCTGCTGGCCGACATGCTCGCCGGCCGCACGCCCTGCGTGAACCCGGCGCCGTTCGATCCGGCGCGGTTCGCCTGACGGACGGCGCTCGCCCCCGCCCGGGGCGCCGGTAGCCTGTCGGCCGCGGCCGGTGCACTATCGATGTGCCGGCCGGGGATCGGCGCAGGAGACGGATGATGACCACGAGCAAGGCCCGCGCTGACTTCCGCATGCAGCTGCTGGGACTGGCGATCCTCGCCGCCGCTGC
>JANJSW010000054.1 GCA_024711415.1 Thermomonas sp.
CGGGTTGGGCGGCGGTCGTGACCGACCAGGCAGCCGGCTCGTCCACCGCCGCGCAACCGGCGCGAACGGCGGGACAAGCCAGCAGGACCAGGGCGGCTAGCCCGAATACGGATGACGCGGTGCGTGGCATGCGGGGGCTCCCGGACTGACCGCAGGCCGGGCCTGCGGGATCAACGGAGTCTAGGAAGGGCCGCGGGTCTGGCCTATTCGCGATAAGGCATAGCGCTTCCAGCTGATGAGCGCCTGTCCGGAATGGCGGCAGATTGACGTGGAGCCGGCGACGAAGATGCTGCAGAGATCGCGGGTGGATCCGTTAATGTAGGAATCCCCCGCAGGGCGACCCTCACCCGCATGCTCATCATCGTCGGCTTCATCGTCGTCACCCTCAGCGTCCTCGGCGGCTTCGTCGCCTCGCACGGCAAGCTCGCGGCGCTGTGGCAGCCGTTCGAACTGGTCATCATCGGCGGCGCCGCATTCGGCGCTTTCATCGCCGGCAATCCCACCAAGACGGTCAAGCAGACATTCGCGGCGGTACTCGGGGTACTGAAGGGCCCGCGCTACCAGAGCAAGGACTACCTGGATGCGCTCAGCCTGCTGTACGAGCTGCTGAACCGGGCGCGCAAGGAAGGCTTCATGGCGCTGGAGAGCCACATCGACAATCCGATGGAAAGCGCGATGTTCGCCAACTACCCGTCGATCCGCGACGACCACCACCTGATGGACTTCATCACCGACTGCCTGCGCCTGATGGTGGGCTCCAACATCGAGCCGCACGAGCTGGAGCCGCTGCTGGAACTGGAGCTGGAAAAGCACCACCACGAGGAGCTGGCGCCCGCGCACGCGCTGAACAACATGGCGGACGGCCTGCCCGGCTTCGGCATCGTCGCTGCGGTGCTCGGCATCATCATCACCATGGCCTCGATCGGCGGCGACATCGCCGAGGTCGGCGGCCACGTGGCCGCCGCGCTGGTCGGCACCTTCCTCGGCATCCTGCTGGCGTACGGCTTCGTCGCGCCGCTGGCCGCCGCGGTGGAGGCCCGCGCCGAGCAGGACTCGCGCATCTACGAATCGGTCAAGACCGCCCTGCTGGCCAGCCTACGCGGCTACCCGCCGAAGATCGCGCTGGAGTTCGCGCGCAAGACGGTGCCCTCGGAACTGCGCCCGAGCTTCGCCGACTTCGAACAACACCTGAAGTCGCTGAAGTAAGCCATGGCCGGCAAGGACGAAAAACCCACCGTCATCGTTCGGCGGATCAAGAAGATCCAGGGCGGCGGCGGCCATGGCGGCTCCTGGAAAGTGGCCTATGCCGACTTCGTCACCGCGATGATGGCGTTCTTCCTGGTGATGTGGCTAGTGGGCGCACTGACCACCAAGCAACGCGAGGCGGTGTCCGACTACTTCAAGAATCCCAGCCCCATCGCCGGCGCAAGCCCGGCCCCCGCGCCCGGCATGAACGGCCCCGGCGGCGCCAGCAATTCGATGATCAAGCTGGGAGGCACCATGGACCTGCCGAAAGGTCCCGGCGCCGAGTTCACCCGCACGCCCGGCGACCCCACCGAGGCGCAGCGCCGCGAACTGGAGAAGCAGCGGCTTGAAGCGCTGAAGAAGGAACTGGAGGAAGCGATCAGCAAGAGCCAGGCGCTGGAACCGTTCAAGGACCAATTGCTGCTGGACCTCACCCCGGAAGGCCTGCGCATCCAGATCGTGGACAAGCAGAACCGGGCGATGTTCGACCTCGGCAGCGCCCAGCTGATGCCCTACACCAGCGAAATCCTGCACGAGATCGCCCGGTTCGTGAACCGCGTCCCCAACCGCATCAGCCTGGCCGGGCATACCGACACCGCCAACTACGCCACCCGCATCGGCTACAGCAACTGGGAGCTGAGCGCGGACCGCGCCAACGCCGCCCGCCGCGCGCTGCTGGAAGGCGGCATGGCCGCGGCCAAGGTCGTGCGCGTGGTCGGCTTCGGCCCGGCGGTGCCGTTCGATGAGAACAACCCGCTCAACCCGATCAACCGCCGCATCAGCATCGTGGTGATGACCAAGGAAGCGGAGGACGCCGCCCTGAACCGCAACCAGGGCATGCCGGTACCGGTGCCGGCGCCGACCGCGGGCACCCCGCCGCCCGTGGCTGCGAAGCCGGGCGGCTGAGCAGCGCACGGCGGCTCATTCCGCAGCTGGCAGGGGATGCCGGCGCTGGCCCTGTCCGCGCACCACGAAACGCTCGATGGTCAGCGCTTCCACCCCCATCGGCCCGTAGGCGTGCAGGCGGGTGGTGGAAATGCCGATTTCCGCGCCCAGGCCCAGCTGGCCGCCATCGTTGAAGCGCGAACTGGCGTTGACCATCACCGCCGAGCTGCGTACCGCGTCCACGAACGCCTGCGCCGCCGCGGGATCATTGGTGGCGATGACTTCGGTATGGTCGGAGGTGAAGCGGTGGATGTGGGCGATGGCCGTGTCCAGCGAATCGACCACGCGGATGGCGATCACCAGGTCGAGGAACTCGGCGGCGTAGTCGTCGTCGCTGGCTGCGGCCAGTGACGAATCGAAGGCGCGGGTCGCCGCATCGCCGCGGACCTCGACCCCGCCGGCGCGCAGCGTCGCCAGCGCGCGCGGCAGGAACGTCGCCGCGATGTCGCGATGCACCAGCAGGGTTTCCAGCGCGTTGCAGACGCCGGGGCGCGAGGCCTTGCCGTCGATCAGCAGGCCCAGCGCAAGCTCCACGTCGGCGGCGCGGTCCACGTACAGGTGGCAGACGCCCTTGTAGTGCTTGATCACCGGCACCCGTGCGTGCTCAGCGACGAAGCGGATCAGGCTTTCGCCGCCGCGCGGGATCGCCAGGTCGACCAGGTCGGTGAGCTGCAGCAGCTCCAGCACGTGTTCGCGCGCGGTGTCCGCGACCAGCGAGACCGCCGCTTCCGGCAAGCCGGCAGCGCGCAGGGCCGCGTGCAGGCAATGGGCAATGGCGGCATTGCTGGCAGCCGCCTCGGAGCCGCCGCGCAGCAACACCGCGTTGCCGGCCTTCAGGCACAACGCCGCCGCTTCGGCAGTGACGTTCGGGCGCGCCTCGTAGATCATCGCCACCAGCCCCAACGGGATGCGCTGGCGTTCGACCACCAGCCCGTTGGGGCGAACGTCGCGACGCGTCACCGCGCCCAGCGGATCGTCCTGCGCCGCGACCTCGCGCAGCGCGTCGGCCATGCCGCGCACGCGCTCGGGACTGAGCGCCAGACGGTCCAGCGTGGCCTTGCTGGCGCCGGCCTCTCGTGCGCGCTGCAGATCAGCGGCATTGGCCGCGAGGATCGCGTCGTGCCCGGCCAGCAGCCGTTCCGCCATGCCTTCCAGCAGGGCGCGCCGGATGGCCGGGTCGGCCGCGGCGATCGCCGTCTGCGCCGCGCGCGCCGCCAGCGCCAGATTGTGCACGTAGCCGCTCATGCCGTGGTCTCCCCCTTGCTGTCGATGGACGACGGGCCGGCCGCCTGCAGCAGGACCAGATCGTCGCGGTGGATCATTGCCTCGTCGTAGCGGAAGCCCAGCACGGCTTCGATCTCGCGGCTGTGGCGCCCGGCGATGCGCGCACTGTCCTGCGCGTTGTACTGCGCCTGCCCGCGCGCCAGCACGCTGCCGTCCGCGCCGCGCACCTCGATCACGTCGCCGCGGCGGAAATCGCCGGCCACGGCGCGCACGCCGCCGGGCAGCAGCGAAGCGCCGCGCAACAGCGCCGCGCAGGCGCCGTGGTCGATCTCCAGCACGCCCGCAGCCGGCGCATGCCGCAACCACTGCTTGCGTGCGCGCAGCCGGCTGCCCTGCGCTTCCACCAGGGTGCCGTGCAACCTGCCCTGCCCCAGCGCCGCCACGGTGGTGGCCTCGCGGCCACTGAACAGCGCGGTGGAGATGCCCGCGGTCGCCGCCTTGGCGGCGGCTTCCAGCTTGGTGCGCATGCCGCCCGTGCCCAGCGCCCCGGCATCGCCGGCCATCGCCAGTACCGCCGGCGTGATGGCCTCGACGCGCGCCACCGGGCGCGCCGCAGGGTCGCGACCGGGATGGCCGCTGTACAGGCCGGCGATGTCGGTGGCGATCAGCAGCAGGTCGGCGTCCACCAGCGAAGCGACGGCGGCGGCAAGGTTGTCGTTGTCACCAAGCTTCAACTCATCGACGGCGACGGTGTCGTTCTCGTTGACCACCGGTACCGCGCCCAGTTGCAGCAGCTCCAGCAGCGCGCTGCGCGCATTGAGATAGCGGCGACGGTTGCGCAGGTCGTCATGGGTCAGCAGCACCTGTGCCACCGGTGCCTCGAAGAAGCGCTGCCACAACGCGATCAGCTGCGCCTGCCCCAGTGCCGCCAGCGCCTGCTTGGCGGCGATGGTGGGCGCGGCGTCGCCGGCCCGGGGCAGGACCGCGCGCCCGGCCGCGACCGCGCCGGACGAGACGATCACCACCTCGCGTCCGGCCCGCCGGCTCTCCAGCACGAACTGCGCCAGCCCCAGCGCGAAGCGCGGGCTGAGGCCGCCACCATCGGCGGCAAGCAGGCTGCTGCCCACCTTCAGCACCGCGCGTTTCCAGTCGGGAAGCCGTTGCGGCGCGAAGGCGTCCATCTCAGGCCAATGCCTCCCAGCGCGCCCGCAGCGCATCCAGCCGCAGGTCGGCGGGTGCGCCCGGCGAGGTACGCGCGGCCAGCGAGCCTTCCGGCGTGCGGCCCTGCCCGGCGCTGTCGGCGGCGGCGGCCGCGGCCTTGTAGGCCTCGCGGAACGGCACCCCGGCAATCGCGGCCTCCACCGCCACGTCGGTGGCGTACATGCCGGAATCGATGGCGGCGCGCAGGCGGTCTTCCCGCCAGTCGAGGTTGGCCAGCAGCGCCGGCAGCAGCTCCAGCGCGGCGAGGCCACGGCCGAAGCCGTGGAAGATCGCGCCCTTGCTGCTCTGCAGGTCGCGGTGGTAGCCGGACGGCAGCGACAGCAGCTGCTCGATCTCGGTGCGCGCCGCGGCCACGCTGGCGTGGGTGGCCCGCATCAGTTCGATCACGTCGGGGTTGCGCTTGTTCGGCATGATCGAGCTGCCGGTGGTGTACTGCGGCGGCAGCGCGACGAAGCCGAACTCGGCGCTGGTGAACAGCGACAGGTCCCAGGCAATCCGGCGCAGGTCCAGGGTCGCGCCGCCAAGCGCTTCCAGCGCCGCCAGCTCGAACTTGCCGCGCGACAGCTGGGCGTACACCGGCGACACCTGCATGCGCGCGAAGCCCAGCGCGCGGGTGGTGTGCTCGCGGTCCAGCCGCAGGTTGACGCCGTAGCCGGCGGCCGTGCCCAGCGGATTGCAGTCCACCAGTGCCAGCGTGTCGGCGGCGCGCAAGGCATCGTCGATGAAGGCCTCGGCCCAGCCCGCCCACCACATGCCCGCCGATGACACCACCGCGCGCTGGATGTGGGTATAGCCGGGAATCGGCAGGTTCTTCTCGGACTCGGCGCGATCGAGCGCGACCCCGGCGATCTCGCGCGAGAGCTGTGCCACCCGCGCCAGCTTTTCCTTCAGCCACAGCCGGGTGGCCACCAGCACCTGGTCGTTGCGGCTGCGGCCGGTGTGGATCTTGCGGCCGGCATCGCCCAGCCGCTCGGTCAACCGCGCCTCGATGGCGGAGTGGCCGTCCTCGAAGCGCTCGTCGAGGACGAAGGCGCCGCTGCGGAAATCCTCCGCCAGGTTGACCAGCTCGCGCTTCAGCCCGCCCAGTTCCTCGGCGGTCAGGATGCCAATGCGCTGCAGGCCTTCGGCGTGCGCGGTGCTGGCAGCGATGTCGTGGAGGAAGAATTCGCGGTCCAGCAGCACGTCGTCGCCGGCCAGGAAGGCCTGGATGCCGGCGTCCACCGCGACGCCGGTTTTTTGCCATAACAAATCGGACATCGAAATCGTTCCTGCGCTTGTAGGCCCGGCTTCAGCCGCGACCGTATTGTGTGATATCGCGGCTGCAGCCGCTCCTACAGGGGGATACCGCTGAACTCGTCGAAACCGAAGGCGAGGTTGAGATTCTGCAGCGCCTGCGTCGCCGCCCCCTTGAGCAGGTTGTCCTCGGTGGCGACCACCACCAGCCGCTTGCCGTCGCCGGACAGGGTGAAGCCGCCGATCTCGACGTGATGCTTCCCCGCGATGCGGCTGACCCAGGGCGCCTCGTCCTGCACCCGCACCAGCGGCTCGCCCGCGTAGCGCCCGCGGTAGCGCGCCAGCACTTCCTCGCGCTCGAACGCGATCGACAGATGCAGGTTGGCGGTCATGGTGATGCCGCGGAAATGCGCCGCCACGTGCGGCATGAATTCCACCGGATGGCCCAGCTGGTGCGGCACTTCGCGCTCGTGGACGTGGCCGGTGAGCGCATACGGCATCAGGTTGTCGCGCAGCAGTTCGACGTTGTTCTTGTCGGAAGGCGTGGTGCCGGCGCCGGAATATCCGCTGACGCCGAAGCACTGCACCGGCCCGTCCAGCACGTTCAGCATCGGCGCGATCGCCAGCTGCATCGCGGTGGCATAGCAACCGGGATTGCTGATGCGCCGCTGCCCGGCGTAGCGCGTCCGGGTCAGCTCCGGCAGGCCGTAGTACCACGACGGATCGAAACGGTAATCGGCGGACAGATCGACGATGACCGGATCGGCGCCGGCCTCATCGAATTGCTGGACGATGTGCGCGGCCTTGCCGTTCGGCAGCGCCAGCACCACCGCGTCGGCGCCCAGCCCCGGCAGGTCGCGGTAGTCGGGCGAGCTGTAGCGC
>JANJSW010000056.1 GCA_024711415.1 Thermomonas sp.
TCAGTACCCGCCGAAGCTGCCCGCCGCGCCGGGGAACACCACCGGGCTTTCGCTGCCGTCCCTCGCCACCGCCGCCACTCCGAAGAAATAGTTGTCGATGACGGTGTTCCTCAGCGTGGTGGCTTCCACGTCGCCCACCCAGCGGCTGTGGGTCCACTGCGGCTCGGTGGTCAGGCGCCAGTAGACGCGATAGCCGGCCAGGTTGGCCGCCTGCGCGGGCGCGGGGCGCTTCCACTTCAGGGTGGTATCGGCGCTGACCGCGCCTTCGATGCGCACGTCCGCCGGTGGCGGCGGCGCGGCGGCCATGCCGGCCAGGGACACCACGTTCAGCGCAGTGAGCTTGGCCGCATAGGCGAAGTCCACGCCGTCGATGGTGTCGCCGTACACACGGCGCTGCCCTTGCGGGTCCGTCTCGGTGCGCAGGTCCTGGTGCTGGCGGTCGTAGTGTTCGTGGGTTTCCATCACCCGCACCGCCGGATAGCCCAGGTCATTGAACGGCCGGTGGTGGCCGCCGCGGCCGAAGCGGTCCAGCCGGTTGACCATCATCACTTCCAGGTTGGGCACGTGCGCCGCCATCCGCGCGATGTAGCGGGCCAGATTGCGGCTGGGCGAATCCAGCTCGCCGCCGGTGAAGCGGCGCGCGCGCGCTTCCTCCGCGGTTTCGGTGAATCGCGAGCCTTCGGAGAACACCCGCGCGGTGACGTTGTCGTGGATGCCGTCGATGCCGCGGCTGTTGCCGATCATGTCGTTGTTCAGCACCGCCTCCACCCGCCAGCCCTGGCGCTTGGCCTCCTCGGCAAGGAACTTGCCGCCGAACAAGCCCTGCTCCTCGCCGGCCAGCGCCGCGTACACGATGGAACCGGCGAAGCGCTGCTTGCTCAATACCCGCGCCGCTTCCAGCGTCCCGGCTACGCCGCTGGCGTTGTCGTTCGCGCCTGGCGAATCGGAGGTGGCGTCCATCACGTCGCTGACCCGTGAATCGATGTCGCCGCTCATGATCACGTAGCGGTTCGGGTCCACGCCGCCGCGCTGGATCGCGATCACGCTGACCACTTCCACCGGGCCGGGAATGCGCGGCTCGCCCTGCACCGTGCCGCTGACGTAGCGCACTTCCAGGCAGCCGCCGCAGGCCTTGGAGATGCGGGTGAATTCATCGAACACCCAACGCCGCGCCGCCCCGATTCCGCGCGTGGCCGACATCGTGTCCGACAGCGTGTGGCGGGTGCCGAAGCCCACCAGCGTGCGCACGTCGCGCTCGATGTTGGCGGCCGACGGCGCACGGCCCAGCGCATCCAGCAGCGGCAGGTCGGATGGTGGCGGCACTTCCTGCGCGAGCGCGCTGGCGGTGGTCAGGCAGAACAGCAGCGGGAGCAGCTTGCGCATGGCGGGCCTGCGGAATGGTGGTATCGAAGCGTAGCGGTTTGTGCGGCCGACGGCAGCGGGTGGCTTATGCTGGACGCAAGGGGAGAAGGTCAATGCCATTGCGTCTCGACGGGATCCATGCGCGCGGCGCGAATGCCGGCATGCGAACAGTGCGACGACTCGCGCTACTCGGCGTGCTGCTCTTGGCAGCATGCGCGGAGCGTCCTGCGTCTGCCGACGCGTCCCCGCCTCGGCCGCAGCAGGCCGGCCAACCGCTGGATCCGTTGGCCACCGCTGCACGCATGGCGACCATCCGTGGCGCGGCAGTCATGGGCGATCAGGATGCCGTCCGCCGGCAGATGGACGCGATGACCCACGACCTGCAGCGCGCGATGCGACTGCCTGATCCGGCCCGGCGCATTCCTGCCGAACCGGCGCGGCAGCTGGCGGCGGCGGTAGCGGGCGTCAGCTCGGCGGCGTGGGTGGACCCGGCCAACCTGCTGGCGATGGTGGACGGCGCGCAGTATCGCGACCACGCCACCATCGATCGCATCTGCGTGGCGCTGGAACCGCTGGGCGACACCCTGTGGGTGACCGTCCATCTGCAGGATCGGCAGGCCCGCGGCGGCGAAGACCTGGACATCCTCAGCCGCAACTGCCAGCTGCCGCCGGGCGAAAGCGCGTTCGGGCAGCACCAGCGGCGCATGAACATGGTGGAGCCGGCCGTGCGCACGGCGCACCGGGCCACCACGGCGAAGATGCGTGATGCGCAGGCGCGCAAGGCGGAGGATGATCGCGCCAATGCCGAGGCGCTGCGCAATATTCCCGAGATGTAGTGCGCCGGGGAAACGAGCGATGACGAACCCAGGAGACACGCCATGAAAACCCGCACCCACGTGGCTCACGACGATGGCCAGCGCCGGCTGGCGGTGCTGATCGACGCCGACAACGCGCAGGCCTCGGTGATCGAGGGCCTGCTGGCGGAGGTAGCCAAGTTCGGGCTGGCCAGCGTCAAGCGCATCTACGGCGACTTCACCACCCAGCAGCAGGGGCAATGGAAGAAGGTGCTGCTCAAGCATTCGATCAGCCCGGTGCAGCAGTTCGCCTACACCAGCGGCAAGAACGCCACCGACAGCGCGCTGATCATCGACGCGATGGACCTGATGTACACCGGCCGTTTCGACGGCATGTGCCTGGTGTCCAGCGACAGCGACTTCACCCGCCTCGCCCAGCGCCTGCGCGAGGAGGGCCTG